>NZ_JBIWJT010000021.1:0-209535 GCF_044765325.1 Embleya sp. NPDC127516
GCCAACGCACCCAACGCGACACCACCATCGGCATCACGCTTGAAATAGATGTTGAAGAACGCCAGGAACCGATGCCAGGCCACACCCATACTCGGCTTGAGTCCGATGGTGATCGCCCACGTCATCGAGATGACGATCTTGACCGTGGCGACGATGAAGATCAGGTTCTCCAGCGTGCCGTCGGAGAGGTCCGCGAACGCGACCACCAACGGGTAGCTCACCCAGTAGCCCGGCTCGTACGCGTCGACTCCCGCCAGCGCGCCCTCCAGGCCACGCAGCATCATGATGCAGACGCCCACCGAGCCGACCACGAACTCGACGAAGTACGCCTGGCCGAACCTGGACCCGGCGAACCGGCTCTTGCGACCGGGCCGGCGCGGATGGGAGGACTGCCGGATCGCGATCAGCACCAGGATGCCGACGATGGTCATCAGGCCCATGAACTCGGTGAAGACCTCGAACACGTCCCAGTGCCCGAGACCCCACAGCGCGAATTTTGGCGAGAAGAGTTGGCCGTACGCGTTCACCAGGGTCAGGATCAGCGCGCCGAACCCGACCATGACGAACCAGTGCGCGGCACCGACGATGCCCCAACGGAGCATCCGGGTATGCCCGATGGTCTCGGTGAGCATCGTGCGCAGACGCGTGCCGGCCGCGTTGGTCCGGCCGCGCACGGGCTGCCCGAGTTTGACGAACGAGTAGATGTAGGCGGCGGTGCGCCCGAGTAGGGCGAACCCGATCACGCTGATCAGCAGCGAGATCACGATCCCTGCGAGTTGCATGCTGTTCGGCTCCTCCGGTGGGACGTCCCTTCCGGGGCGTGTATCGGCCGACTGGGCAAGGCCGCTCGGGCGCCCTACCCATTGGTAACTTGACCACTGCGTCGATGATATCGGCCCGCCCGACACCGCCGACCTCGCGGGTTTCGCCCGCTTCGCCCCGACCGCGCCGCACGTTCCGATCCGACCGGCCGGCTCGCCAGTTGTGTGACGCACCGTCAGATCAGTCAGCATGCATGCTGCCATGTCGGAGCGTCGAAATCCGCAACAGGTCCCGGCATCGCGCCGTCGTCATCCGGGCACGGGATCGAAACCCTCGGCGCTCAACCGAACTGCGAGCGTCACATGCGATGCGCGTCCTCGGTCGGGTCGTGCCGATCGGTTCGAATTCGGGTTCGCGCCGAACCTGCTCCCGGGCGGCTTCGACCGGCTCCACCAGCGGGTATGGACGTGCACCGGGCACCGACCTCGGCACCGTCCCCGCATGGCCGCTCGCAAACGCTTGACCTGGCGGTCACTCCGAGAAATCGTGAAAGTGCGGAGCGATTCGGGTACTTCGCTCCGGCTCGTCCGATCTTCACGAGAAAGGGTCCCGAATGGCCGTCTCTCCCCCCGCTGATTGGACCACCAGCAGTTATTCGCAGCATCAGAATTGTGTGCAGTGGCGCAGCCCGGATGACGGGGACATCCGTGTCGCCGACTCCAAGGCCGGCCCCGACGGGCGGCAGATCCCGGTGGCACGAACCGCCTGGACGGCGTTCGTGGACGGACTCAAGCGCGCTTGACCCGAGGCCGTCGCCCGGGCGGGGGCACCCGCGCACGGGTGCCTTCGCCCGGGGTTCGCGAACGCTGCCAGTTCGGGTTCGCGCGTACGGCGCGCCGCTACCAGGCTTGCGCGGCGCGCCGCTACGAGGCTTCGTGCGCGGCGCGCCACTCGGGGGCGAGGACCGACCAGATCTCGGTGTCCTGGCGCACGCCTCGGTAGGGGTAGTTCTGCCGCTGGACTCCTTCGCGGCTCATGCCCAGGCGCTTGGCCACGTTGATGCTCGGGGTGTTCTCGGCGGGCACCAACCACTCCACCCGGTGCATGCCGCGTTCCCGGATCGCCCAGTCGATGATCACCCGGGCCGCGCGAGTGGCCAGCCCGCGGCCGGCGACGGTCGGTTCCAGCCAGCAACCGGCCTCGCAGTTGCCCGCGGCCACGTCGAAGGTCGGGAACAGCACGCCGCCCACGAGGAGTCCGTCGACCCAGATGCCATACACCCGACCGGCGTCGGCGGCGGTCTTGTCCGCGTAGCCCTGGAGCCACTTCCGGGCGGAATCGAGGTCTGCCGCGACGTCGGGCAGGCCGACGTATCGACCGATGAAATCCCGGCCGCGGTCGATGTGGGCGAGGAACTCCTCGGCCCGCCAGGGCTCCAGCGGCCGCAACTCGGCTCCGTCGCCCAGGGATAGCGCGAACATTCCCGTCCTTCCGCAATGACCGTGCAGGATCGCCGATCGATCATGCGGATTCTAGGACGATCTTGGGTCGGCTCGGACGGTTTCCACACCACGGCGTCACCGCAGACCGGCGCGAGCGCGGTGTTCCACGACCACACCGCGGCCGGAAAGTTGAAGGCGGAGATGACGCCGACCACGCCCAGCGGGTGCCACGACTCGGACAGCCGATGCCCGGGCCGTTCCGAGGGCATGGTGCGCCCGTAGAGCTGCCGGGAGAGGCCGACCGCGAACTCGCAGACGTCGATCATCTCCTGTACCTCGCCGCGCACCTCGGTCCGGATCTTGCCCCCTCCAGGGTGATCGGCTCGGCCACGTCCTCCCGGTGTTCGGCGAGCAACTCGCCCAGGCGTTTCACCAGTGCCCCGCGCACCGGGCGCCGGTGTCGTACGCCAGGTCTCGTAGGCCCGCCGCGCGGCCGTGACGGCCTCGCTCACCTGCTCCGGCGTCGAGGAGACGAGCCTGCGCAGCACGCCACCGGTGATCGGGGTACGCACGACCACGTCCCCGGCGTCGGGTCCGGGCGCGGCCCCACAGCGACGCAGGCACGCGTCGGCCCGTGCCCGCTGCGCCTCGGTGTCGGGGAGGCGGGCAGCGGAATCGGGCATGTCGTCTCCTGCTCGGGGCCGCGGCCGGTCGCGGCGTCGCGGGTGTGCGGGAATCACGCCGGTGCGGAGGGTGGCACCGCCAACTCGGTGCGGGCCTCGGCGAGGGAGGTGTCCCGCTGCGCGGCGTAGAGGTCGATCGGGTCCTGTACGGGTCGGCCGATGGTCTCCGCCAGCCAGGGCCGGTCGTAGTGCGTGCCGGAGCGGGTGGCGTCCCGAGTGCCCGCGTCGGTCAGGTTGGATTGGAAGATTCCGGCGGCGGAGCGAGGCAGGAAGTCCTCGTACACGATCGGCTCGGCCTCGATCCAGCCCTCGTCCAGGAGTGCGGCGAGGTCCTGCGGCGGCTGCCGCTCCGTCGGGCGACGCTCCGGTGCCGTCGCCCGGTAGGTGAAGAACGCCTGCTCGTTCAGGGCCAGTTCGCGCTCGGTGCGGGGGAAGCGCGCGGTCCAGACCGCACGCGCGAGCTCGGCCCGGTCCACCGCCGTGACCCCGGCGGCCCGCCGGTCGGTCTCGGTCATCAGGTCGTCGTACAGCGCCCGGCCGGTCGTGGTGAGCGCGATGCCGCGGGCCTCGACCTCGCCGAAGCGGACCCGCAGTGTCCCGAACTCCGTGCCGCCGTCGGCGCTGCGGAACCGCCGCTTCTCCTCCAGGGCCCGGAAGGAGGTCTGCCGCAGCAGCACGTCGGGGCCGTCCCAGCGGGGTGGGCCCTGGATCTCGTCGATCATGGTGATCCCGCGCCGGCCCATCTCCGCGTAGAGCCGGTCGATGTCCAGCACCCGCGGCGTGAGGTGGTTGATGTGCGTACCGGTCACCCCGCCGATGTCCGCGGCCACCGCGGACACCCGGGCCAGTTCCCGGTACCAGGCTCCGTCGATCGGGTCGGAGGACAACCGGAAGGCGTCCACGGCCAGGGCGAGGAAACGTTCGGCCGGCTCCGGATCGAGCCCGCCGTCGCGCTCGGCCCGATCCGCGAGTTCCAGGAGCTCGGCGGGAAAGAGTTCACGCCGGGCGAGGAAGGCTTCCAGACGTGTCTGGAGATCCTCGTCGAAGAAGCGACGATCGGCGCTGGTGAGCAGGGAGGTGAAGACCCGGAAGGGATTGCGCGCCAACTCCGCCGGTTCGGTCGGCCGAAACGCGGTGGACACCACCGGTACCGAACTGCTGCTCGCCTCGCGCAGGTCGTAGAAGCCGACGGGACGCATCCCCATCGCGCCGAAGATCGCCGCGACCTGCCGCAGTTCGCCGGGTGTGCCGACCCGGATCGCCCCGTGCCGCTCCGCCGCGACCCGCTCCACGCCGCCGAGTCGACCGGCGTCGCCGTCGACCCGCGAGACGTCCTCGTTGATCTCCGCGACGGCGGCCGACAGCGTGGTGTAGGCCGGGACTTCGGTCCCGTACATGTCCGACAGACGGCGGGCGAAGGCGGCCCGCAAGCGCCAGGCGGGTACGGTCCCCATGAGTGCTCCTCGATCGGTCGGCGGCCGGAGCCGGGTCGGCGTCGAGGTCGAGACCTCGCGCCGTGGATCATTCGACCTCCCAGTCGTACCCACGCGCCGGGCGTGCGCACTCCCACCATCTCGCCGCCACGCCCGCCCCGGCGCACGCCGCGCCCGCGGGCCCGACCGTGGTGCGCCGTCCGGGCGAAGCGATCGCGACGCGGCGGCTTCGCGGCGGATGCACGGCGCCGACACTGCACGGATTTGACAAGACACGGAGTGTGCGCTCCTACGCAACGATGATTTGTCGCTTCAGCGATGACCAGACAATCACCGAAGACCTTCGAGCAAGCAAAAACTCGCGCATCATCGATCAATTTCGCTCTTCAACGACCCGATGCTCCTGATCGGGCATCCGTCCACACTTCGGCAGGGTCGCTCGCAAGGGTGATGGTTCTCCTCGTTGGGATGAATACCCGGGGGTCGGCGTGTGCCGGGCACGAAAGCCTCGTTATCCGCTCCGAAGCCGATCCGCGACCCACACGCTTCGACAAGCACCCCCGGGGCCGGCCTGCGCACGCACCGACTTCGGCGGTCGTACGAACCAGGAGCCGATCACGCCACGCACGTCGAAATCCGCATCCGGCCCCGCCCCGCACGACGAACCACGGTCCGCCGCCATCCGGGCGGGCCGCATCCGTCCACGCCCCGTCGTCCTCGCGGCCATCGCCCTCGGCGTCGCCGGCGTCGGCATCGCCGTCGCCTGGACCCGAGCCGCCGGCCAACCGGGATCGGCCACCCTCGCGCTCGTTCTCGCCGCCGTCTCCCTCGTCGTACTCGCGCGCTCCGACCTGGGATCGACGCCGCCGCGGCTGACCGTCCAGGGTTTCCTGGCCATCGCCGTGGGGACCGTGCAGACCCTGTCCTTCCCGCCCGCGGCCGCGCCCTCCCGCGCCCTGTTGTGGCCGCTGCTCGCCTTCCTCGCGATCGCCCTCGCCATCACCGTCGGCGTAGCGGTCCGGCAACTGACCGTCCTCGCCCGCTTCGAGGGCGCGTGCGCGCGCCGGGTGCGCACGGCCCTGGACACGTGGTTGATCGGCGCCTCGGTGGTCGCCCTGGGCCAAGCCCTCGCCCGGCACTGCGCCGCCGGCGAACACCGACACGAACCCACCACGGTGACGTGGGTGATGGTGGGGTGGTTGTGCGTCGACATGCTGCTGTTCTGCCTGGCGCCGGTACTGTGCGCCCGGCCCGTGCGGGGGCGCCGAGCCGCCGCGACCCTGGTCGCGCTCGTACCCGCCGTGGTGATCGGCGTCGAGGGCCTCGACGCGCTCGGGCACGCGACGGCCACCTGCACGGATCGGCTCTCGGCGGCGACCCGGATCGCCGGGATGCTGATGATCACGTTCGGGGCCTGCCTGTGCGCCGGCACCCGAACCGCGATCACCGTACGCTGCCGGGCGGCCACCGGTGCGCTGACCGTATGCGTCCCGGTGCTCGCCTGCGTGGCCATCGTCTGTGCCCACACGCTCGCCGGCCACCGACCCGACCGGTTCACCCTGGGCGTCGCCGGCTCCATCGTGGCCGCGTTGTGGATGCGCCAATGCCTGACCCACGCCCGCAACCTGCGACTCGCCGAGCAACTCGCCGCCCGCAGGCCGCACATCCCGCGCCAGACGACCCGGCGAACGCGCTGACGGGCACCGCCGCCGAGTCGCCCCGAACACTCCGGCGCAACCGCCCGGGGCCGCCCGGCACGCGCCGGGCCGACATCCGCCGCCGCGCCTCGGGCCGGTGCGCACCCGCGAACGTCGACTCGCGAGAATGGGCGACCATGGCACCGAAGATCGAACTGCTCCTGCCCACCGCTGCCGACGCTCGGCTGCGCACCGAGGTCCATCACGTCTTCCACGACGTCGCGCGCCTCGGCGGCGCGATCGGCTACCTGACACCGCCGGCCAAGCCCGCCACCGACGCCTGGCTCGAGGACGCCCTCGCCGCCGTCCGGGCCGGCGACGCCGCGTTCATCGTCGCCCTGGTGGATGGCGCCGTGCGGGCGACCGGCCTGTGGCGGCGCAGAGCAGAGCCGGTCTTCGCGCACACCGCCGAGGTGGAGAAGGTGATGGCACACCCGGCCGGCCGCGGCCTGGGCCTGGGGCGCCTGCTGATGACGGCCCTGATAGACAACGCGCGCCGGGCCGGGATCGAGACCCTCGCGCTGGGCGTCCGGGGCAACAACCACGGCGCGATCGAGTTGTACGAGGAGCTCGGCTTCACCGTCTGGGGTCGCCTGCCCAACGTCATCGAGATCGACAACGAGCGCTTCGACGACATCCGGATGGCCCTCTCCCTCGGCCACGGCCCCGACGTCGTGCTGCGCGGCTCCACGCCCGGCGGACCGGGCTCATCACCCCGGCGCCCGCTCACCCGCTGAGCGACCCGAGACCACTGTTCGGCCCCGCCCGACTCGGGACGCCGCCGACTCCGGCTCGTCGTCGGCGCCGCGGAAAGCGGCGATCGTGCCCGGTACCGCCAGCGCGGGCGCGATCTCCAGGATGACGTCGGAGAAAGCCCGGATGCGTGTGTCCGCGTCGTCGCGGGAACGCCAGACCAGGCCGTGCTCGATCGGCGGCATGTCGGGAGCCGGGACGAAGCGGATCTCGGGGTGTTGGTACAACATCGGCAGTTGTGCGTCACCGGGCACCATCGCCCGCCCGGCGGCGACCTGCGCCAGCGCTTGCGGATACGTGGCGCACGGTTCGCCGCGCCGCCCGATCACCCGCCCGGCGGGGGTCCGGCGGGGCGTATGGAAGTCGGCCCAGGATCCGGGGACCGAGTCGGCCATCGTGACGAACGCCTCCCCCGCCAGATCCTCGAACGAGAGCATGTCGCGTCCCGCGAGGCGATGCTTCGCCGGCAGTGCCATGTACCTGACGCTGCGCGTGATCACCGGGCCGATCGTCAGGTCGGGCTCGTCGACCGGCAGCGTGATCAGCAACAGGTCGGCGTCGCCGTCGCGCAGTTGTCCCACATGGTGGTGCAGGAGGGTCTCCACGACGTGCACCGCGCAGTCCGGGTTGCGCCGCTCGAAGACCTCTCGCGCGGCGGTCACGAAGCGCCCGGCCTGAATGCCCATGAACCCGACGGTGAGCGTGCCGGTGATGCCCCGCCCGGCGAGTTCGGCGCGGTCCATCGCGCGCTGGATGCCCTCGTACAGCGGCACCAGGTCGTCACGCAGCCCGCGTCCGACGGTGGTCAGCTCGACCCGCCGACTGGTGCGTTCGAACAGGGTGACGCCGAGGCGCCGCTCGATCTTCTTGATCGTGGTGCTCACCTGGGCAGTGGACACATACAGGCGCGTGGCGGTGCGCCCGAAGTGCAACTCCTCGGAAAGCGTCAGAAATATCTCCATCTCCGCGCGTTCCATCGTCCCCACCCATTCCCCGGATCCATCACCTGACGTAGACAATCCTCCCGCATCGTTCACACAGCCTGAACAATGGGGCACCGGTCGGGAGGCAGGGGCGGCCGACGGTCACGGTGCTCGCGCGTTCGGGGTGCCCACCCGGCTCGCCGACGCGCCTCGACTCGGGTACGGGTGGTGGCGATCGGTACGGCGCCGACCCGGTGGGCGATCGGTCGGCTTCCGAGCGCCGTGCGGTAGCGCCGGTTCGTCTCCACGAGTTCCAGGCGCACGATCATGTCGGCGATACAGGCCGAGAGTTCGTGCACGGCGCGCTCCGGCCGAGCGCGGCACGCCGCGCCGCAGCGCTCCGGGCCGGTTTGCCGGCGCGCTCGGGAGGAGCGCGTGGGCGGGCGCCCGATCGGCTCCGGGGCACGACCCGTCGCCGACCGGGCATCCTCGACTACGCGAGCAGGTCCTCGTGGTTGTGCACCACCAACCAGGCCTGGTCGAACCGTCGCGCCACCGCCGTGTTGCGGATGTGTTCGGGGGGCGGCGTCGAGCCGTCGGCGGCGGAAGCGAAGTCGACCCGCAGGGTGTAGCGGGCCAGCGCGGTGTCGCCCCAGACGTCGATCACCTCGTCGCTCGCGTGGATCCCGGTGACCACGGGCGCGTCCGGGCCGACCGGTCGCGCGGCACGGATCCGGTCCAGGTCGGCCCGGCCGAAGAGGAGTTCCGGCGCGGCCGAGTCCCAGATGGTGGCGTCGGGGTGGATGCGGGCGTCGATCCGCTCGCGGTCGCCGGCCGTGAAGCCGGCGTAGATGTCGAGCAGGGCGCTCCACACGGCGGCGCGGTCCTCGGCCGACCCTGCGGGTCGGTGCGTGTCGCGCGGGGCGGCGTCGGTCATGGCACGAGTGTCCTTTGCGTCGGGGGTGGGTCGGGTCGCGGACGCGGCGACGGGTGGGGGCCGGCGAGGTGTACCCCCCGGACCGCGTCCCGCGACGGTCAGGCCGCCAGGTCCTCGCGGACGATCCGGCCGCTTTGCATGACGAACGACAACCGGCCGAGCGCCGAGATGTCGTGCAGCGGGTCGCCGTCGACGGCGATCAGGTCGGCGGTGAAGCCGGGCGCGACCTGTCCCAGGCGGTCCTCGGCCTTCACCAGTCGCGCCGCGGTGGTGGACACCGACTGGAGCACGCGCAGGTTGTCCAGGCCGCCCCGGGCCATCAGGAACATCTCGTACACCGCCGCCGGCACGCCCTCGACCAGGTCGGCGGGCGGGATGTCGGTGCCGTTGACCAGTTGTACGCCGGCCGCGACCGCGCGGCGGAAGCTCTCCCGATGCGGTTCGATCGCGTTCTGCGCGTTGGCGATCGAGGCCTCCTCGAAGCGGTTCTCCCGCATCCAGCCCTCCGAGTTGGTTACGCACAACGTCGGGGTCACGAACGCGCGCCGGTCGGCGAGCAGCCGCGCCGTGTCGTCGTCGAGCGCGTACGCGTGCTCGAAGGAGCGCACGCCCTGGGCCAGGGCCGCGCGGATCGCGGCCGACTCGCCGGAGTGGGCGACCACGTACGCGTCGTGCTCGTGGGCGGCCCTGACCGTGGCGGCGATCTCCTCGTCGGTCATCTCGGCGTGTTCGAAGTCCTCCCCCTCGCGCGCCAGACCGGAGTTGATGAAGATCTTCAGGTGGTCGGCGCCGGCCGCCAGTTCGCCGAGCGCGGCGCGGTAGAAGCCGTCCGGGCCGCTCGCGTAGGAGCAGTCCGCGCCCTCGCCGTGCCCGTGCGGTGTGGACAACGCACGGCCGGCGCCGAAGATCCGCGGCGCTTGGATCCAGCCGCGCCGCTGCGCGTCGCGCAACACCAGGTCGATCTGGTTCTGCTCGTGCACGCAGCGCAGCGTGGTGATACCGGCCCGCAGCGCGTCGTGCGCGCGCTGGGCGGCGCGGAACGCGGTCAGACCGGGCGACTCGTCCTCGCGCGTGTCGGAGAACGGGAAGACCACCGACAGATGCGAATGGCAGGAGATCAGCCCCGGCAGCAGGTACCGGCCGCCCAGGTCGTGCGCGTTCGCGTTCGGCGGCAGTGCGGCGCGTACCTCGTCGATGGTCGCGTCCTCGACCCGCACGCTGCGGTCGCGAAGCACCTCGCCCGTGACCACGTCGACGATGTGACAGTTGGTCAGCCACATGAGTGCGCTCACCCGACTTTCTTGAGGTTCGGCGCCAGGACGGAGCACGCGGCGCGCCGGCGCGGAAGGAACTCGACCAGCACGGGTTCGTCGTCCGCGCAGGCGTCGACCGCGATCGGGCACCGGGGGTGGAATCGGCAGCCGGCCGGCGGGAAGGCCGGGTCGGGCACGTCGCCGGGCAGGTCCACGGGCAACTCGCCGCTGCCGTCGGCGCGCGGCACGGCCGCGATCAGCGCCTTGCTGTACGGGTGGCGCGGCTCGGTCCAGACCTGGTCGGTGGGGCCGCTCTCCACGACGGTGCCCAGGTACATCACCGCGACCGTGTCGGCGATCTGCCGCACGATGGAAAGGTCGTGCGAGATGAACAGCAGGCCCACATTGCGCTCGCGGGCCAGTTCGAGCAGCAGGTTGGCCACCGACGCCTGCGCGGAGGCGTCCAGCGCGGCGATCGGCTCGTCGGCGACGATGCAGGTGGGTTCGGCGGCGAGCACCCGGGCGATGGCGATGCGCTGGCGCTGGCCGCCGGAGAACTCGTGCGGGAAGCGATCGGCGAACTCGGCCGGCAGGCCGACCCGTTCGAGCAGTTCGCGGGCCACGCCGCGGCCCTTGTCGCGGGTGCCGCCGGCCAGGACCACCGCGTCGGAGATCTGTTCGCCGACCCGGCGGCGCGGGTTCAGCGACGCGTACGGGTCCTGGAAGACCATCTGGAGGCCGCGTTGCCTCGTCGGGCGCGAGCGCAGTCCGAGTGGGGCGACCGGGCGTCCGTCGAACTCGACGGCGCCCGAGGACGGCTTGAGCAGGCCGACCGCGGCCTTGCCCAGGGTCGACTTGCCACAGCCGGATTCGCCCACCAGGCCGACCACCTGCCCCGGTTGCACCCTCAGGCTCACTCCGGCCACGGCGCGCACGGCGGGCCGACCCGGCGAACGGTAGGACACGCTCACTTCGCGCAGCGTCAGCCCGATGTCCTTGGAGGTGACGGCGATGGTGGAGGTGAGGGAGGACAAGGTCATCGGCTATCCACCTTCGAAGCGGCGACGGCGAGCGGGTCGATCGGGCAGGCCCCGGCGTGGGTGGGGGTCAGCGCCAGCAGTCGCGGGCGCTCCTGTCGGCAACCGTCCACCGCGTGCGGGCAGCGCGGGTGGAACGCGCATCCGCCGGGCGCCTGACCCAGCTTGGGCGGCGCCCCGACGATCGGCACGAGCGCCGCGGTGCCGCCGTCGGGGTGCGGCAGCGCGTCCAACAGGCCCCGGGTGTACGGGTGTCGCGGCTCGCGCAACACGTCCGCGCGCGGCCCGCTCTCCACGATCCGGCCCGCGTACATCACGCTCACGCGGTCGGCGAGCGCGGACATCACACCGAGGTCGTGCGTGATGATCAGCACCGACAGGCCGTTCTCCCGGCGCAGCCGGTCCAGCAGGCGCAGAATGCCGGCCTGGACGGTGACGTCGAGCGCGGTGGTGGGCTCGTCGGCGAGCAGCAGCGCCGGGTCGCAGGCCAGCGCGATGGCGATGGCGATGCGCTGGCGCATGCCGCCGGAAAACTGGTGCGGATAGCGGCGCAGCGCCCGCTCGGGGTCGGGGATGCGCACCGTGGTGAGCAGTTCCACCGCACGGGCGTTGGCCGCGCGTTTGTCCAACTTCTTGTGGTGGCGCAGGTGTTCGGTGAGTTGTTTGCCGATGCTCAGCATCGGGTGCAGCGAGGTCATCGGGTCCTGGAAGACCATCGCCACCCGGTTGCCGCGCAGGTCGCGAACCTGACGCGGCGTCATGGTCAAGACGTCCTGGCCCTCGACGAGCATCCGCCCGCTCGCGCTGCCGCCCTGGGGCAGCAGTCCGAGCAGGGCGAGCGCGGTCATCGTCTTGCCGGAGCCGCTCTCGCCGGCCAGGCCGACGATCTCGCCGCGGCCCACGGTCAGGTCGACGCCGTCGATGGCGCGCAGTCGTTCGCCGTCGGGTCCGGGCAGTTCCACGACGAGGTCGCGGATCGCCAGGAGCGGTTCGTCGTCGGCGACCGGCGGGGTCGGGGTGTCGTTCATGTCCGTCACTTTCGGATCGCCCGTGCCGTACGCGGGTCCAGCGCGTCCCGCAGGGTGTCGCCCAGGAAGTTGAAGGCGAGCACCGAGAGCAGGATGGCCGCGCCGGGGAAGACCGCGACCCACCACGCGTCGAAGTTCGCCGAGCCGGCGTTGACCATCGCGCCCCACTCGGCGGCGGGCGGTTGTGCGCCCAGGCCCAGGAAGGACAGTCCGGACAGCAGCAGTACGGCGTTGCCCAGGTCGAGCGCGGCGAGCACGGCGACCGGGCCGGCCAGGTTGGGGCGCAGGTCCACGGCCAGCACCCGCCACCCGGAGGCGCCCAGGAGTCGGTCCGCCTGGACGAAATCGGATTGGCGCAGGGTCAGCACGAGTCCGCGGACCACGCGGGCGTAGGTGGGCCAGCTCACGATCACCACCGCGAGCACGGCGTTGGTGAGGTTGGGGCCCAAGGCCGCGACCACGGCCATGGCCAGGATGATCGCCGGGAAGGCGAGCACCAGGTCGGCGCAGCGCATCACGACCATGTCGATCCAGCCGCCGAAGTAGCCGGCGACCGCGCCGAGCACGGTGCCGATGACCATCGCGAGCACGACCAGCAGCAGTGCCAGCGGGAGCGAGATGCGGGTGCCGTGGATGACCCGGGAGAGGATGTCGCGGCCGAGTTGGTCGGTGCCGAACCAGTGTTCACCGGACGGCGACTGGTACTTGGGCCATTTCTGGGCGAGCGGGTCCTCGGGCGAGATCACCGACGCGAAGATCGCCGCGATCAGGAAGACGCCGATGATGACCAGGCCGGTGATGGCCAACGGGCTGCGCCACGGCGACTTGCCGGGGCGGCGCTTGCGTCGCGGGGCGGGGTCGTCCGTGCCGGTGCGGTCGGCTCCGAGCCGATCGCCGAGGAAGAGGCGCGTGGCGTTCACGAGAGGCGAATCCTCGGGTCGATGACCCCGTAGAGCAGGTCCACGAGGAGGTTGATCACGACGTACACGACCGCGACGAACAGGCAGACGCCCATGATGGACGGCAGGTCCAGGTTGAGCGCGCTCTTGTACGCGTACTGGCCCAGGCCCGGCCAGGACAGCACGTTCTCGACCAGGACGGTGCCGGCGAGCATGCCACCGAAGGTGAGCCCGGCAACGGTCAGGATCGAGGTGAGTGCGGGTCGCAGCACGTGCCGGCGGATCACGGTGGACTCGGGCAGGCCCTTGGCCCGGGCGGCGCGGACGTAGTCGTTGCCGAGGGCTTCCAGGACCGCGGCGCGGGTGAAGCGGGTGAGCACGCCGATGTTGAACGCGGCCAGCACGCACGCGGGCAGGATCAGCCGGGAGAAGGCCTCGCCGAAGGTGCCCGTGTCGCCGGTGAGCAGCGAGTCGAGCGTGTACAGGCCGGTGATGTCCTGGGGTGGGATGGCGCCGGGGGACAGTCGCCCGCCGGCCTGGATCCAGCCGAGTTTGAAGGAGAACAGGTAGAACGCGACCTGGGCGAGCCAGAACACCGGCATGGACACACCCGCGAGGCTGACGACGCGGATGATCCGGTCCGGCCAGCGGTTGCGGGTGACCGCCGCGACGATGCCCAGTCCGACGCCGATCACCAGCGCCAACACGATGGCCACCAGGGCGAGTTCGAGGCTGGCGGGGACCCGGTCGGCCAGGTCGTCCCAGACCGGTCGGTGGGTCTGCTGGGAGGTGCCCATGTCGCCGTGCAGCAGGTTGTTCAGGTAGGTGCCGTACTGGGAGGGCAGGGACTCGTCGAGCCCGTTCTTCGCCTTGAACGCGGCGACCGCGGCCGGGTCGTTCTGGGCGCGGTCGCCGAGGTTGGCGGCGACCGGGTCACCGGGCACGGAGTGGGTGAGCACGAAGGCCAGGATCGTGATGCCCACGCACAGCAGCAGACCGACGGACAGCCGCACCAGCACGAAGCGGGCGAAGGGATGGGAGCCGCGCGCGGCCCGGGGGCCGGCGGCCGCACCCTTGCGGGGTGCGGCCGTCCGGGGGGTGCCGCGCTCGACCGTGGGGTCAGCCGAGCTTGTCGACATCGATGTACCAGATCGGGTTGTAGTGCAGGTTCTTCACCGAGTTGTTCGCGGCGATCACCTGTGCGGGCTGGAGGAGCGGGATGAACGGGCCGGTCTTGTTCATCGCTTCCTGGAGCTGCTTGTAGAGCTGGACGCGTTCGGCGTCGGAGGTGGCGACCTTGGCCCGCTGGGCGAGGGCACTTACCTCGGCGTTGCCGTCCGCCTTCCAACCGGCGCGCTTGGCGACCAGTTCACCCGGGGTGAAGGCGAGGTAGTCGCTGGCGTCCGGGTAGTCGGCCTGCCACCACCAAAGGCCCATCGCCTCGGTGCCGTTGCGGTAGGAGTCCAGTGCGGTCTGGGTGGGGGCCGGCTTGAGGTTGACGGTGATGCCGACCTCCTTGAGGTTGGCCTGGACCCGCGCGCCGAGGTCGCCGAAGTTTATCCCGTTGATGGTCACGTCGGAGGCGTAGTACAGGTCGACGCTGGGGTTGTTCAGGCCGGCCCGGGCCAACGCGGCCTTGGCGCGCGGGACATCGCGCACGATCGCCTTGGCCGGGTCGAGCGCGCCGGTGAAGAAGCCGGGCACGATCCCGGCGGCCTGCGCGGAACCGGCGCCGGCCACGTCCAGCAGGCTCTTGTAGTCCACGCCGTAGCGCACCGCCTCCTGGAAGTCCTTGTTGGAGGTGGTCGGCGAGATGGCCGGGTTGTCGTTGGTGAACAGGAACGCGGTGGTGGGCGTGGGCTGTTGCAGCACCTGCGCCTGGCCCTTGACCTTGACCGCCTGGTCCGGCGACATGTCCAGGGAGACCTGGCTCTCACCGCTGAGCACGTTCAACTGCTGGGTGTTCGCGGGCACGTTGCGCACCACGACCTTGGCGTACTTGGGCTTGGCGCCCCAGTACTTGTCGTTGCGGGTGAGGATGACCTCACTGCTCACGTCGTACTTGGTGATCTTGTACGGACCGCTGCCCTGCGAGTCGGTGTTGAGGAACTGCTCGGCCTTGTCGCCCTGGTCGGCGCCGGCCGCGTCGGTGCCGCCGTGCGCGGCGACGGTCGTGGAGTTGACCACGCCGAGCGCGGGGGTGGCGATGCGGAACGGCAGCGCGGGGTCGGCGGCCTCGGTGGTCAGCACCACCGTGTGCTCGTCCTTGGCGGTCGCGGTGACGCCGTCGAGCAGGAAGGCCGGGTTGCCCTTGAGGTTCTTGACCCGGTTGAACGAGAACACCACGTCCTTGGCGGTCACCGGCGAGCCGTCGGAGAACTTGGCCTCCGGGCGCAGCGGGAAGGTGAACGTCTTGGCGTCCGGGGCGACCTCGTAGGACGCGGCGAGCAGCGGCACCGGCTTGGTCACGTCGCCGCCCGCGAAGGTCAGCAGCGTGTCGTACACGGGACGGGTGACCAGGATCCCGGTGGGCTCGAACGTGCGGCCGGGGTCGGCGGTCTTGAGACTGAACGAGGTGTCGACGACGAGCGTGCCGCCGCCCTCCGCGTCGCCGGACTGCTTCTTGGCTCCGCCGCACGCGGCGAGCATCAAAGCGGCGGCGACGGTGACCGCCAGTGGGGCGGCGGCCCGGCGTACGGCCTTGGCCCGGCGACTGTCCCCGATGGGGTGATTGCCCTGCATGGCGCACCTTCCTCGAGCCACCCGATCGGCCGATGACGGAACCGAGTGTTTGATCTGGCTGAACGGTGGGCTCGAAAGTAGGCGTGGCCGAGCGTGATGGTCAATGACTTTCTCGGCCGTCTCGAAATTTGGGACCAAAGATCCATTCAACGTGATCGCACGTCCACGTGGAGCGACGATTTTTCGCCTTGATAACGGTTTGATGACTGCTCAGAGCCCTCTCGGGACCTCGCGGGCGTCATCCGGCGCACCCGTCGGCGGCGTTCACCGCAGTGCCCGGCCGGCGGGATCCACCCGGTCCCACCCCGGTGGCCATCACCTGGACGACACCGTGATCTTGACGGGGAGTCAGCTTCGTGCCTATGTTCGCCCCGAAGCGTTCAACCACATTGAACACGTCATGAAGCACAAGCCAGGATCCGCGAGTCGAGGGTGCTCGGCACCGGAGCGAACGGGGATCGGACCATGCTGGGTGACCGACTGCGCGAGCTGCGCCAGGCGCACGACCTGACCTTGCGTCAGTTGGCCGTCCAAGCCGGTATCTCGGCGGGCATGCTCAGTCAACTGGAGAACGGCGCCGCGGAACCGAGCCTGAGCACCCTGCGCAAGCTCGCCCGCGTCTTCGACACCTCCATCGCGACCCTGTTCGACGATCCGGACGTACCGCGCGTGGCCGTGACCACGCGCGAGCAACGTATGCGGCTCGGCGCGGCCCGCCAGCACATCACCTATTCCAGGCTCACCCCCGGATCGGGCGATCTCGAAGTGCTGGAGGCCGACATCGAGCCAGGCCAGGCATCCTCCGACGAGCCGTACAGCCATCCCTCCACGGAATGCGCCACCGTGCTCGCCGGACGGCTCGACGTCGAGGTGGACGGCCGCGTCCACCACCTCGAGGAGGGTGACGCGATCACCTTCGACTCGCGTCTGCCGCACCGGTTCGTCAACTCCTCCGACGCACCCGCGCGGCTGCTCGTCGCGGTGACGCCGCCGATGCCGTAACCGGCACCGCGTCGCCCGGATCCCGCGTTTGTGCCCCGAAAGGACCCAGGGCATGGATCGCACCACCGTCGACTGGCACGGCTACATACCGGCCGTGACAACCCCCTTCACCTCCCAGGGCGACCTCGATCTCGCGGCCTGGGACGAGCAGTTGGAGTGGTTCGCCGCCGAAAGCGTCGACGGCGTGATCATCGCCGGCACCACCGGCGAGTGGTACACCCTCACCGCGACCGAACGCGCCGCCCTGTTCACCCGCGCGGCCCGCCGGGTACGCGGCCGCTACACGCTGCTCGGCGGTTGCAACGCCTACACCGCGTCCGCCGCGATCGGCCACGCCCGCGCCGCGCGGGCGGCCGGCCTCGACGGCATCCTGCTCACCCCGCCGCCGTACGTGGTGCCCAACCCGCGCGAGACCGCGGCCTTCTACCAGGACGTCTCCGCCGCCGTCGACATCCCGATCTGCGTGTACAACTGGCCCCGCGGCACCGGCCTGGACCTGGACACCGACACCCTGTGCGCGCTGGCCGAGGTGCCCAACGTGGTCGCGATCAAGAACTCCACGGGCGACTTCGGCGCCTTCGTCAAGGGCCTGATCGCGCTGCACGACCGGGTGCGCTACTTCGGCATCACCACCGACCAGGTCGGGCTGGCCCTGATGCGCGGCATCGGCGGCGACGGCCTGATGGGCGCCGGCGCCGTACTCGGCCGCGACCACGCGGCCTTCTTCACCCACCTCGCGGCCGGCGACGAGGCCGCCGCGCTGGCCGTCGGCGCCCGCGACCGGGTGCTGATGCGAGCCTGGTTCACCGCCGACTACGGACCCCGCTTCGGCAGCGCGCCCGCCATCCTCAAGCACGCGCTGACCCTGCGCGGGGTGCCCGCCGGTCACCCCCGCCGCCCGCTGCTGCCGCTGAGCGTCGCCGAGGCCGAACAGGTACGGACCACCGTCGCCGAACTCGGACTCCTGGCCTGATGGACCGCACCGAAGTCCTGGTCGTCGGCGGCGGGTTGCTCGGCTGCGCGCTGGCCTACCACCTCGCCCGCGCGGGTGCCGACGTGCGGGTGATCGAGAAGGATCAGCTCAACCGGCACGCCTCCGGCCAGAACGCGGGCAGCCTGCACTTCCAACTCGAGTACCGGATGATCCAACACGGCCCCGCGGTCGCCGCGCGCGCCGCCGAGGCCCTGCCGCTGCATCTGGACGCCATGCGCTCGTGGGCCGCTCTGGAGGACGAACTCGGCGAACCGTGCGGCGTGCGCCGCGGCGGCGGCCTGATGCTCGCCGAATCCCCCGAGGACATGGCCCTGCTCGCGCACAAGGCCCACCTGGAGCACGCCCACGGACTCGACGTCGAACTGCTCGACGCGCGCGCCACCCACGAACGTGCCCCCTACCTCTCCGACCGGGTGATCGGCGCCGCCTGGTGCCCCGGCGAGGGCAAGGCCGACCCACGCCTGGTCACCCACGCCTATGCCCGCGCCGCCCGCCGGCACGGCGCCCGGATCGACACCGGCGTACGGCTGACCGCTCTGCGCCACGACGGGCGGCGGTGGCTCGCCGAGAGCACCGGCGGTCGCCGACTGGCCGCGAACGCGGTCGTGGTCGCGGCCGGCGTGTGGACCGGCGAGGTCGCCGCGATGGCCGACATCCGCCTGCCCGTGGTACCCGTCGCGCTCACCATGACGGTCACCGCCGCCGCGCCGCCGCTGATCCCGCACCTGGTCCAGCACGCCGGCCGCCGACTCTCGCTCAAGCAGACCCGCGAGGGCAACATACTCATCGGCGGCGGCCGGGCCGCCAAGTTCGTCCAGCACGCCGGTGCCCTCGACCTCGACGCACGCCCGGAACTGCGCCTGGACTCGGTGTTCGCCGGCGCCGACGCCGCCCGGGTGGTGCCGGCCGTACAGCGCCTGCCGGTGCTGCGCGTGTGGTCGGGCGCCACCTCGCTGGCCCCCGACCAGCTCCCGCTGCTCGGCCCCGTCCCCCGTCGTCCCGACTTCTACGTCGCCACCGGCGGATCCGGATTCACCCTCGGCCCCACCTACAGCCGACTGCTCGCCGAGCAGGTGCTCACCGGCAGCACCGGTCTGCCCCTCGACGACTACTCCCCCGCACGGTTCGGAGCACTGAACTTTGTCTGACCACCCGGCGCAGGTGTCCATCACGCTCGACGGCCGGCCGCACACCGTGCCGTCCGGCCGCTCGCTGGCCGCCGCCCTGATCGCCACCGACCGACCCGTCACCCGCTACGACCGGGCCGGCCGCCCCCGCGCCCCCTACTGCGGGATGGGCGTGTGCTTCGACTGCGCCGTCACCGTCGACGGCACCCCGCTGGTCCGGGCCTGCCAGGAACCCGTCCGTTCGGGCATGCGCGTGGACACCGGCCGCGGGGTGCGCGCGGGCACGCCGGACGAGAGCGACACGGACACGCGGAACGAAAACAGCACCGGCACGCCGGACGAGAGCGACACGGACACGCGCGACGAAAGCAGCACCGGCACGCCGGACGAGAGCGACACGGACACGCGCGACGAAAGCGGCCATGCAGCCGTCATGGGTGCGCGGGACGACGGCGACACGAAGACGCGGGACGAAACCGGCCGCGACGCCCGCGCGGACACGCGTGGCGACGCCCGCCCCGAGGACGTGTGATGAGCACCGTCGAACCGCAGGTGTTGATCGTCGGTGCCGGTCCCGCCGGGCTCGCCGCCGCGGTCACCGCCGCCCACCATGGCGCACAGGTGCTGGTCGTCGACGAACAGGCCCGCCCCGGCGGGCAGATCTGGCGCCGACCCGACCCCGGAGCGGGCGGCCCCGACCCGCTCGCCGGTCCCGCCTACACCGCCGGCCGCACGCTGCTCGCCCGGGCCGCCGCCCATCCGCGGATCACCTTCGCGCACGACACCACCGCGTGGGGCGTCTTCGGCACGCGCACCACGCCCGACGGCTTCGCCGCGCCCCCCGGTACGCCCGTGCCCGAGGGTCCCCGGGTCGCCGTGCACGGCCCCGCCGGAGTGGAAATCCTGCTCCCCCGGGCGCTGTTGCTCACCGCCGGCGCCTACGACCTGCCCGTGCCCATGCCCGGCTGGACCCTCCCCGGCTTCTTCACCGTCGGCGGCATCCAGGCCCTGCTCAAGGGCCACCGCACGCTCGCCGGGCGCCGCATCGTGCTGGCCGGCGCGCACCCGCTGCTGCTGATCGCCGGCGCGCAATTGGTCCGGGCCGGCGCCGACGTCGCCGAAGTCGCCTTCGCTCAGGGTCTGCCCGGCCCCGCCGAGCTGACCCGCGCACTCGCCGCACTGCCCGGCAACCGGGCCAGGGTCACCGAAGGTACGACCGCCGTGCGCACCCTGCGGCAGGCCGGCGTACCGATCCGCACCCACACCCTGATCCTGCGCGCCGAGGGCGCGGACCACGTCACCGGCGCCGTATTGGCCCGGGTCGACCGGAACTGGCGGCCCATACCCGGCACGGAACGCACCGTCGCCTGCGACACGGTCGGCACCGGCTACGGCTTCGTCCCCTCCACCGAGCTGGCCCGCCAGGCCGGGTGTGCCGCGACCTGGAACGGCCCGGCCGGCGGCTGGGTCCTGGTCCACGACCACGCCATGCGCACCACGCTCCCGCACATCTGGGCCGCCGGCGAACTCACCGGCGTCGCCGGCGCCGAACACGCGGTCGCCACCGGCAAACGCGCCGCGCTGGACATCTGCCTCAGCCTCGGCATCCTCACCAATGCCGACCACGATCGGGAACTCAGCGCCGTGGACCGTGAATTGGCCACGACCATGCGAATGGCCAAGCTGCTGGAATCCACCTGCGCCCCCGACCGCGCCGCGCTGAACGCACTCGCCGACGACGACACGCCGCTGTGCCGCTGCGAGGAGGTGAGCTACGGGCAGATCCGCTGCACCATGCGGGACAACCCCGGCCTGGGCACCGCCGACGCGGTCAAACTTCTCACCCGCGCCGGCATGGGCCCCTGCCAGGGCCGCATGTGTGGCCCCGCCCTTGTCGAACTCCTGCACCAGGAAACCCACATCCCCCGGGAAACCCTCGGCCCCTTCACCGCACGCCCCCCGATCAAGCCCCTCCCGCTCGCCGCCCTCGCCGAGGCCCACGCCACCACCACCCGCACGGCCGCACCGCCGATCGACACCGACACCGACATGTCCTAGGCACCCCGGCGTCAGCCCTGGACCTCTCTGCCGGAGTCGGACCAGTTGTCGTGCAGGCGGTCCAGGTACGAACTCGCCTGTGAACCCGGCTTCACACCGCGTGCGAAGGCCGGCATGCCGGCCGGTCGAGATCGCGACGGCGAAGGGGACCACCGGCTGCTCGCCGTCGAGGAGGTTCGGGGTGACAGACCCGGCCCACGTGCCACAGTTGGGCGAAGATCCGGCTTCCGGCGGCATGCACGGCCCGCGTGGTCCGGCGCCACCCCTCGACCTGCGCCGGCTCGGTCAGCCCCGGAACGCCGGGGCCGCCCTTGCCGGGCCGGTGCGGCCGAATTCCCTCGCCGACGATCAGGCCCGCGCCGGCGCGCCGGGTGTAGTACTCGGTCGTGATCGGGGTGGGCACACCGGTGTCGTCGTCGGCCCGCGCGGGATCATCGGCGCCATCGCCGCGCGGCTGGGCAGGCGCAGCGCGGGGCCGCGACAGAGCGCCGGCAGCGGGGACTTCACGGTCCTCCTCACGGCGCGGTGAGCGGCTCGGCCCGGTAGGCGCGGTGCAGCAGATCCATGAAGGCCGGCGACCCGGGCAGGGACACGTCGCCGATGCGGAGCACCTCGACACCCGGCGTCCACGAGTTCATCACCACGGCCGCGGTCAGTGTCGGCAGGTCGGCGGGCGTGATCTCGCGGACCCGTTGCGGCACTCCGAGGCGATCCAGTTGCCGACGGACGATGGCCATCGTGGTCCCGCCCAGCACCTCGGCCTCGGGCCAGATCACCTCGGCACCATCCCAGAACGCCAGGTTCCAGATCGTCGCCTCGCCGAGCCGGCCCCGCCGGTCGACGAAGGCGGCGTCGTCGAAGCCGCGCGTGACGGCTCGGCGCAGGTAGTGGGTCTTGGCCACCTCGCCGACGTGCTTGATCTCCGGGAGCACCCGCTCGTACTCGACCACGTCCAGCGTCAACGGCCCCGTCGGGCCGGTCGCGGGCGGGTCGACACGGACCAGCACTTCGGGGTCCGCGTCGCTCCCGGTCGCGGTGAACTCCCCCACCGGCGAGTACATCGTGGCCGTCAGCGAGGCGTCGGCCGGACCGGCCGCCAGCGCCGCGCGCAGGTGGGACCGTACCCGATCGTCGGACAGCGCCCGCCCGAACAGCCTCGCCGAGGCGCTCCGCAGCCGGCTCAGGTGCAGGTCGAGGCCCCGGATCCGGCTTCCGCGGACCTGCATGGCGGTGAAGTGGGCGTAGCCGGCGAAGGCCAGCGGCGCGAGTTCCTCGGCGGTCGCCGGCCGGCCGTTGCGGTGTGCGACGGGGGTCGCACGCACCGGTGGTGTCGTGCCGCCGGGTGTCATGTGCCGGAGGGTCTCGTTCTGGGGTGTCGTCGTGGCGGACGGCGCGGTCGGGACGGTGTCGGTGCTCATCTGAAGTCTCCCCGCATCGTGGTCGGTCGCCCCCGCCGACGGCTCGCTCGGAGGGGGTGGCCACGAGCCTGCCGCACCTCGGCCGGGTCACCCAGAGCCCTGTTCGGCTTACGACCGGTGGTCCTACCACTGGCAGGGTCAGGCTCGCCCACCCTCGTGGTCCTACCACCGGAGATAATGGGCGGCATGAACGATCGGCCCGACAACACGGCGGCGGAGGCGGCGGATCTCGGCGGCGAGCCGATCGATCCGCGTGCCGAGATCAGCGAATTCCTGCGCAACCGCCGCTCCCGGCTGCGGCCGGAGGATGTCGGCCTGACCGGCTCGACCGGGCGGCACCGGCGCGTACCGGGACTGCGCCGCGAGGAGCTGGCCCAGTTGGCCGGCGTATCGGTGGCTTACCTCACCCGGCTCGAACAGGGCAAGGGCCACAACGTGTCGGAGGAGGTGTTGGACGCGGTCGCCCGCGCCCTGCGGCTGACCGACGCCGAGCACGCGCACCTGAACCACCTCGTCCACTGCCAGCGCCGCAAGCGCACCTCGCCGCCGGAACGGCAACAGGTGCGTCCAGCGCTGCGGGGGCTGCTGGCCTCGCTGGAGACGGTGCCCGCGTACGTGACCGGGCAGCGCACGGACATCCTCGCCTGGAACCCGATGGCGGCGGCCCTGTTCGGCGACTGGGACCGGTTGCCGGCCCGGGAGCGCAACTGGGCGCGGCTGGTGTTCCTGCGGCCGGACCAGCGCGGGTTGTTCGTGGATTGGGAGGCCAAGGCCGCCGATATCGTCGGCGCCCTGCGGTTGGACGCCGGCTGCCACCCGGACGATCCGCAACTGTCCGCGCTCGTGGGTGAACTCTCGGTCAAGAGCGAGGAGTTCCGCTCCCTCTGGGCCAGGCACGAGGTCAAGGAAAAACACCACGGCGCGATGCACCTGCGGCACCCGCTGGTCGGCGACCTGGCCCTGTCCTTCGAATCCCTGCGCCTGCCCGACGACACCGAGCAGTCGCTGACGATGTACCACGCCCGACCGACCTCGCCCACCGCGGAGAACCTGCGCCTGCTGGCCAGTTGGGGCGCGGACACGGCGACCAGTGAAGAACCGGCACCGCGCTCCTGATTCCCCGCGGACATCCCGAGCCGGAGCCGACCGCCCCGGCCGCGGTGTGCCGTGAGCCGTGAGCCGTGGGAACCGGCCACCAGGACCGCGCCGAAGGCCGACTACCGGAGTCCGACCGCCGGTGCCGTGCCGAGCCGAATGCTCACCTGGGAGCCCACATCCCGGAAGCCCAGCGCGAGCGCCACTCGCTGGGATGGCTCGGGCCGCGCTCGCCATTGCGGAAGCAGGCCGGCGGCCAGGGCATGGTGCACCGCGGCCGATGCGACCGTCCGCGCCAAGCCGCGGCCTCGACTCCCCGGTGCCACCAACACACCGTGTTGCGCCACGGACCGGGGCCAGACCTCGTAGCCGGCCGCCGCAACCACTTCAACACCTTCACGGACCACGAAAACCGGGGATCTGACGTCCGCCAAACCACTCTCGTCCGCGTCCAGCGTGTCGACCCGGGCCAGGAGTGCGGTCATCTCGGCATCGTCGCAAGCCACTTCCTCGACTTCGGCGTCGCCACCGTTGGGCTGGAAAGCCGCGCGGTCCAGATACAGGAGCGAGGCCGGGCCCAAGAGGTCGAGAACGGGCAAAAGCCCCCGCAACCGGTCGGCGTCGACAACGGCGACGTCGTCCGCGACGTCGGTGGGCAGGCCGAGCGCCTCGGCGAGCACCTCGACCGGGCCCGCAGCGCCCGCCGACGCGCGTTCCGACAGCGCTGCGGATCGACGCGGGCCGACGCGGCGACAGCCAGGGCACGTCGGCGCTCGTAGGCGGCGCCGGAGGCGAACCGCGCCACGGACGCGCGCAGCCGGGCCACGCCTCCCGGCGGCGCGTCGGGCACGGACGGAACGGTGTAGGCGGGATCGGCCGGTACGACGGGACTTCGCAGGGTCATGGGCCCATCCTGACCTCGGGATGTTACGGCGCACGCCGAAGCTCAGACGGCCGATTCGACCGGTTGGGAGTGCGGTGGCGGACCGGGCGGCCGGGGCCGGCGTGGCGCCGCCGCGGCCAGGGCGGTGACCCGCTCGTGCACCCGCTCGACGTGGGCCGCGGCGTCCGGGCGCAGCAGGGCACCGCGCAGGATGTGGGCCTCGTTGCGATCGGCGACCGCGCGGGGGTGTCGGCGGACGAAGTCCAGGACGCGCACCGACGACGTGCTCAGGTGGGCCGGGTGTTGGGCGCCTCCGGTGTCCGCGCGCAGCATGTGCCGGCCGGCCGCCGTCACCGATGACATCCGCGGGTGGGGCTCGCCGGTGAGAGGTACGAAGGTCAGGACGTCCAGTTCGGGTTCCTGATACAGCATCAGCTCCGGCTCGGCGTCGATCAGGTCGCGCCAACGGCGGGCGCCGCGCAGGCCGGTCACGAGCACCTCGCCCAAGCCGTCCGTCGTCGGCGGCAGCGCGCGCAGGGTCAGCCACAGCGCGGCGGCCGGGCTGCCGGACCGGGCACGATCCGGGTCGAACACGCCGGGGAGTCGCCGCGCAACGGACCCGGGCTGCTCCTCACCGTCCTCGTCGCCGTCGCCGGCACGCACCAGCAGTACGCCGCACGGGTTCGGGTGCAGGCCCTGTCGGTGCGGGTCCACGAGCACCGAGTCGCAGTCGGCGATGGCGCGCAGGTGCCGGGCGGCGGGCGTGCCGCGAAGTTCCTCCGCGTCGGCCAGCAGGGTGAAGAACCCGCCGTAGCCGGCGTCCACGTGCACGCGCACGCCGTGCTCGTGGCACAGCGGCAGGATGTCGGCGATCGGGTCGACCGCCCCGAGCGTGGTGGTGCCGGCGGTGACCACGACCGTGCCGACGCGTTCCCTGCGCAGCACCGTCACCAGCGCGTCCGGGTCCATTCGGCCGGCGGTGTCGACGGAGACGGAGTACGCCGGAACACGCAGCAGCTCGCACATACGTTCGTGGGCACCGTATCCGTCGGCACTGTGCGCGATGCCGACCTCGGGGTGGGCCTCGCGGGCCGCCCGCAGGGCCTCCAGGGCGGCGATGTCGCCGCCCGAGGTGAGCTGCCCGTGCCACGTGGCAGGGCCGAACATCGCGGCCAGGCCGGCGACGACCTCGTCCTCCAGCGCGGCGGTGGTCGACTCGTCGTCGCACGCCCGATCCTCCGGATCGACCAGCGTGGCGGCCAGCAGACCGAGGAGCGCGGCCCGAAGCGGCGGCCGGACCAGGTGCCCGGCGTAGGCCGGATGCGAGAACGGCCGGCCCGCCCGCAGGTGCTCCGCCAGCACCGCGTGCCGCGAGTCGTCGCCGGCCTGCGCGTCGGCCCACGCGGACCACGTGTCGAATGCCTCGGTCAGCCGGCCACGGGTATCCATGATGTCCCTCCGGATGCAGCGGTTGACGGGGCGCCCGGCGGTTCGGCCGCCGCGCCACGCGCCCGTCGTCCACGCGTCGGGACAACCGCGCGAGGATCGGGTCGAGCGGAACGCAGAATGCCGCACTACCGGCGCAAACCGGACAGCGAGAGTTCCCGACCCGCCGGGCGATCATGCACACGCCTCGCACCCGGATGGCCGCCGACGCGCACCCGGCCGGCCGGCGGCCCATCCCCTCCCGGGCGCGCGGGTCGCCGGCCCCGCCCACGGCGTCGCGAGCGGGAAGTACCGGAACCCGGGACCTCGGTCCGGGCCGGTCGGTGGGGCAGGACTCGGGTCCGGGGTCGAGATCGTCAATGCGGCGGTCCGCACGGGCCGCCGAAGGCGGTGGAATGGAAGACGACTGCGTTCTCACGACGACCGCTCCTCGTCGACACGCGGCCGACCGGCCGAACGGCTCTCCTGTCCGTCGACCACCGACAACCAGCCAAGGAGGCCCGAGGATGGGGTCCGATCACCCGCCGGCGCTCCCGGCAGCGGCCGGCGACGGCACCACCGCGCGCCGACGCGCCGGGCGGTACGCGCGAATCCGGCGCGAGGTCACGGCCTTGTCCGCGCACCGCAACGAGCTGTTGCTCGCGATTGCCTCCGCCGCGCTGGATGTACTCGCGTACGTCACGGCCGAGGAGTTCGACCCCGCCCCGGCCTCGCTGGGCCCCGGGATCGCGCTGGCGATCCTGGGTTCCGCGTTCCTGCCGTTTCGCCGCCGGCACCCGCCGGCCGTGCTCGCCGCCGTGACGGTGGTGCAACTGCTCTTCACGTTGTTCACCGACGCGTCCGCGCACAGCTACGGCTGCGCGCTGATGATCGCGGTGTACACGGTGGCCCGGTATCGCCGCCCCCTCGACATCGGGCTCGCCGCGGCCGCGGCGATGACGGTCCAGGTGGTGCGGGCGGCGCGCGGCACGGAAGCCTTCGCGGCGACCGTCGCCGGGACCCTGGGGGCGACCTGTCTGGTGATCGCGGTGGGCGTCGGCACCGCCGCGTGGCAGCAACAGCTGGCCATCAACCGGAAGTTGCTCGCGGATCGGGCGGTGACCGAGGAACGGCGGCGGATCGCCCGCGAGTTGCACGACATCGTGGCGCACCACATCACCACGATGTATCTGATGTCGGGTGGCGCTCGCGCGACCTTGGACCGCGACCCCGAGACGGCCAAGGGGGCGCTGTTCACGCTGGAGCAGTCCGGCCGCACCGCGCTGGGCGAGATGCGCCAGTTGCTCGGTGTACTGCGCAGCACCGACGCTCCCGAGGAGGCGCCCTCCGAACCCCAGCCCGGCATGCGGGAGATCGATCGGCTGATCGTCGAGTCGCGCGCGGCGGGCCTGCCGATCGACTACGAAGAGATCGGCGAGCGGCGGCCGTTGTCGCCCGCGACCGGTCTGACGTTGTACCGGGTGATCCAGGAGGCGCTGACCAACACGCGCAAGCACTCGGGCGACGCGCGGGCGTGTGTGCGGGTGCGGCATCTGCCCGATCGGGTCGTGGTCGAGGTGGTCGACGACGGCGCGGGCGGTCGGTCGTCCTCGGCCGGCATCACCGGCAGCGGATACGGGCTGATGGGCATGCGCGAGCGGGTGACCCTGCACGGCGGCACCCTGGAGGCCGGACGCCGCCCGGAGGGCGGGTTCCGGGTCGTCGCCGACGTGCCGGTGCCCGGGAACGAGCGCGAGTGGGTCGGCTGAGGCCGGACGGCGCGCGCCCCGGACGGGACTCCGTCCATCCGGGCCCACCCGCCGGAGACGACCCGAGCCGGGCCGCTGCCGTCCGGTCGGTGTCATGGTTGTAGATGCCCAGCCCCACGGCGGCGCCCGCGACGCCGAGTCCGGACAGGAGCGCCCCGCGCCGTGAAAGCAGCCGCGGCCGCAGCACGACGGTCGATGCGAGGGCGTCCGTACCGTCGGCGAACGGCTGGAGGAGGCGCGCCACTTCGGCGGCGTCGCGCGGGCGGTCGGCGGGTTTCTTGGCCAACATCCGCAATACGAGCGCGTCCAGCGCGACGGGCACCTTCGGGCGGACCCGGCTCGGTGGCTCGGGCGCCGTCCGCAGGTGGGCGTACATCGGTGCCATCGGCTCACCGGTGCCGAACGGCTTTGTACCGAGCAGGGTCGTCAGTTCGTACCGTTGCGCCAGGTCCCGAGCCGTCATCCGCCTGGTTTCCCCCGTCCGCTCCCCGATCCGCCCAGCGGGATACGGGATACGGGCCGCATCCCATGGGGACCCACCGGCGCGGCACGAGCGGCGACGCCGGGTGCCCGGACCGGCCCGGTGTACTCGGCACCGCCATGCGAGGCCGCGGCGCGGGTACCCTCCTGGGAACTTCGGCGGATGGAGCGGGGCACCGCCGAACACCCCGTCCGGGTCGCCGGTTCGGCGGCACCGACCCAAGGAGATCGCACAGTGGACGCTGACGTCATCGTCGTGGGGGCCGGGCTCGCCGGTCTGGTGGCCGCGCACGAACTCACCGCGCGGGGAAGGCGGGTCGCGCTGGTCGACCAGGAGAGTCCGGCCAACCTGGGTGGGCAGGCATTCTGGTCCTTCGGCGGGCTCTTCCTGGTCGACTCGCCCGAGCAACGGCGCCTGGGCGTGCGGGACTCCTTCGAACTGGCCTGGAACGACTGGCGCGGCAGCGCCGGGTTCGACCGGCTCGACGACGAGGACGCCTGGGCGGTGCGCTGGGCCCGCGCCTACGTCGAGTTCGCGGCCGGCGAGAAGCGCTCGTGGCTGGCCGGGCTCGGCATCTCGTTCCTGCCCACGGTCGGCTGGGCCGAGCGCGGCAGCCTGCGCGCCGACGGGCACGGCAATTCCGTACCCCGTTTCCATGTCGCGTGGGGCACCGGCCCCGGGGTGTTGGAACCCTTCGTCCGGTTCGCCCGGCAGGCCGCCGCCGACGGACTGCTCACCTTCCACCACCGGCACCGGGTGGACGAGTTGATCATCGACGGCGGCGGCGCCCGAGGCGTGCGCGGTTGCGTGCTCGCCCCGGACCGCGCACGCCGGGGCATGCCGACCAACCGGGACGAGATCGAGGACTTCGAACTCACCGCCCAAGCGGTCGTCCTGACCACCGGCGGGATCGGCGCCGACCACGACCTGATCCGCCGCCACTGGCCCGCACGGCTGGGCACCGCGCCCGCGAGCATGGTCACCGGCGTGCCCGCGTACGTGGACGGACGAATGCTCGACATCGCCGCCGCCGGCGGCCTGCGGGTGGTCAACCGCGACCGCATGTGGCACTACACCGAGGGCCTGCGCAACTGGGACCCGATCTGGCCCGGCCACGGCATCCGGATCCTGCCCGGCCCCTCCTCCCTGTGGTTCGACGCACTCGGACGGCGGTTGCCCGACCCCTGCCTGCCCGGCTACGACACCCTGGCCACGCTCCGGCACCTGCGCACCACCGAGGACCTCGCGGGCCACGACCACTCGTGGTTCGTGCTCACCCAGAAGATCATCGAGAAGGAGTTCGCACTCTCCGGGTCCGAACAAAATCCCGACATCACCGGCAAGGACCGGGTCGGCTTCCTGCGCACCCGCCTGCTCGGCAAGGGCGCGCCCGCCCCGGTGGAGGCGTTCAAGCGGCACGGCGAGGACTTCGTCGTCGCCGACACACTGGAGGAGCTCGTCGCCGGGATGAACCGCACGACCCCCGAACCGCTGCTGGACCCGGCGCTGCTGCGCCGCCAGATCGAGGCCCGCGACCTCCAGATCGCCAACCCGTACGGCAAGGACTCGCAGGTCCAGGGCATCCACAACGCCCGCCGCTACCTCGGGGATCGGCTGGGCCGGGCCGCCGCGCCGCACCGCGTCCTCGACCCCGCGGCCGGCCCGCTGATCGGCGTCAAGCTGCACATCCTCACCCGCAAGACCCTCGGCGGCATCCAGACCGACCTCGAATCGCGGGCCCTGGGCCCGGACGGCCGGCCCGTCGATGGCCTGTACGCGGCCGGCGAGGTCGCCGGCTTCGGCGGCGGTGGCGTGCACGGCTACAACGCCCTGGAGGGCACGTTCCTGGGCGGCTGCCTGTTCAGCGGCCGCCACGCGGGCCGCGCCGCGGCCCGCGCCACCGCCACGTAGCACCGCGGCCGCGCCCGCCGTTCCCGCTCGCGACACCGGATGCTCGGCAGCTGCTCGACGTCGATACCCGAGGCCGGGGCGCGGCATCGGGCGCGCGACCGTGTCCCGGCCGGGTCGGCCGGGTGTCCTTCGCGACCGCCGGGATCCCGGCCGTGCACCGACGCACGGCCGTCCCGGGCTGTCCGGGACATGTTCGGGACGGGGCTCCGGCCTTCCTCGGACGCAGGGTTCACTCCCAGGATCGGCAACGCACGACCGACTCGTTCACCGATCCGGAGAACCCCATGACCTCGAAGACCCGAGACCTCGCATCGATGGCGCGCACCCCGCACGGCGCCTCCCACCCACCCGACCCGTCCGCCCCCGACGACGCGCGTCCACCCCACCGCGGGTGTCCGCCCACCAGAACCCGTCCGACCCCTCGTACATGTACCGGCGGCGTCCGCGGCATCGCGGGCGTCGTCGGCCGGGGGTTACCCGGGAGGCGCGGATGACCCCGGAATTCGGGCTCCTCGGCGGCATCGAGGTGCGGGTCGACGGAACGCCGGTCGATGTGGGCCACGTGCGTCAACGCTGCGTGCTGGCCGTGTTGTTGGTCGAGGCCAACCGCCTCGTACCGATCGAGCGCATCGTCGAGCGGGTCTGGGGCCACAGCCCGCCGCACCGGGCCCGCGAGACGCTCTACAGCTACCTGTCCCGGCTGCGCCGACGACTGGCCGTCGCGGAGGTACACATCGCCCGCCGTCCCGGCGGCTATCTGCTGGAGGCCGACACGTCCGCCGTCGACCTGCACCGCTTCCGCGACCTGGTCGCCCTGGCCCGGCGCACGGACGACGACGGCCGCGCCGCCTCGGCCTGGGCACAGGCGTTGGACCTGTGGCGCGGGGACGCCTTCACCACCGTCGACACGCCCTGGTTCAGCGCGCTCCGCGAGGCCCTGCATCGCGAGCGGTATCAGGCCGAGTTGGACCTCGACGACCTCCGCCTGCGACTGGGCGATCACGCCGCGATGTTGCCTCGGCTGGCCACCCGGGCACGGACGGATCCGCTGGACGAGCGCTTGGCCGGGCAACTCATGCTCGCCCAGTACCGCAACGGCCGTCCCGCCGACGCCCTGGCGCACTACCAGCGCCTGCGCCGGCGGTTGGCGCACGAGTTGGGCACCGACCCCGGCCGGGACCTGCGGCGGCTGCACCAGGGGATCCTCACTGCGTCGCCCGTCCTCGCCGTACCGGCGCCCGCCGACGCCGAGGCACCCCTACCCACGACCCGGACCCCGATTCCCCGGCAACTTCCCCCTGCCCCGGCGGTATTCATCGGGCGAGCCCGTGCCCTGGCCGACCTGGACCGGGCGCTCGGCGAGCCGCGTCGACCCGGCGATGCCGTCGCGATCGCGGTGATCGGCGGCTCCGGCGGCATCGGCAAGACCTGGCTGGCGCTGCACTGGGCACACCATCATGCCGACGCCTTTCCCGACGGACAGTTGTACGTCGATCTGCGTGGCTTCGTACCCAGAGGCCAACCCGTGTCGGCCGGCGTCGCGGTGGGCGGCTTCCTGGAGGCCCTCGGCGTCGACTCCGCGGCGATCCCACCGGACGAGGCGGGCCGCGCCGCGCTCTACCGCAGCCTGATCGCCGACAAGCGCATGCTGATCGTGTTGGACAATGCCCGCGACAGCGCGCAGGTCCGACCGCTGCTCCCGGGTGGGCCGTCCTGCGCGGTGTTGGTCACCAGTCGGCGCCGGCTCACCGGTCTGCTCACCGCACACGGTGGCCGGCCGCTCTCGCTGGAAGAGCTGGACCCGACCGAGGCACGGGAGTTGCTGCGCCGGCAGCTCGGCTCGGCACCGGACGCCGAGCCGGACGCTGTCGCCGCGCTCGTCGAGCACTGCGCCGGCCTGCCGCTGGCGCTCGGCATCGTCGCCGCCCGCGCCGCCGCCCGTCCGGGTCGCCCCCTGGCCGAGGCGGCGGCCGAACTGCGGGATCGCTCCGGCCGGTTGGACGCTCTGGACGTGGACGACCCCACCGCGGACGTGCGCGCGGTGTTCTCCTCCTCGTATCACGCGCTGGCTCCCGCAACGGCGCGCGTGTTCGAGTTGCTGGCACACGCGCCCGGGCCGGACATCGGCGTACCGGCGGCCGCCGCGCTCACCGGGCTCACCATGGCCCGTGCCCGGACACACCTGCGCACGCTGGAGGCGGCGCACCTGGTCCGCGAACACGTCGCGGGACGACACCGCCTGCACGGCCTGATCCGGCTGTACGCCATCGAGCGGGGTCGGCACGGCTCGACCGGGCAGCGGTGCGAGCCGGCGCTGCACCGACTGGTGGACTTCTACGTCGACACCGCACGCGCGGCCGATCGGCGGCTGTCCGCGTCGCGGCCCGCACGCTCGGCGGGCCGCCCCGAGGCGGCCGAGCCGGTCGTCTTCCGGAACGCTGCCGCCGCGATCTGCTGGTTCGACACCGAACACGCGTGCCTGCGGGAAGCGCACACCTTGGCGATCGAGCGCGAGTTGCCGCATCGGGCCTGGGAACTGGCGCTGTTCCTGGACACGTTTCACTGGCGCCTGGGCCATCTGGCCGAGCGACGCGAGATGTTGCGGGCCACGCTTGCCGCCGGTGTCCCGGACGACCTCGCCGCTCGCGCACACGCGCATCGACTGTCGGGCCGCGCGCACGTTCCGGCGGGCGAGCACACCGAGGCGCTGCGCCGGCTGCGGGAGGCACTCGCGCTGTCGGTGACGATCGGCGACGAGGCCGGGCGGGCGAACGCCCATCTCCTGTTGGCCGGGGCGTGGGAGCGGCAGGGCGACCACCGGCAGGCGCTGATACACGCGGAGCAGGGCCTGCGGATCCACCGGGCGCACGCCCAGGCGTGTCTGCGTACCCGGGGCCGGCCCGCGGATCCGCGCGGGGAGGCGGCGGCGCTGGGCGCGGTCGGCCGGTGCCACGCCCGGTTGGGACACACCCGGTTCGCCCGGGCCTACTGCGAGCGGGCCCTGACTCGTTGCCGGCTGCACAACTTTCCCGACGGCGAGGCGGACGCCCGGGAGAGTCTGGGCGGGCTCGCCGAACACGACGGGGAGTACGCGCTCGCGCTGGAGCACTACAGTCGGGCACTGGCGCTGCGCCGGCGACTCCTGGACGCCTTCCGCGAGGCCGACACGCTGGCTCGGCTCGGCGAGGTACACCTTGCCCTCGGCCGGATCCCCCAGGCCCACGACGCGTGGCGGCAGGCGTTGGGCCTGTACCGGACCCAACGGCGCAACGAAAGCGCCGACCGCCTCCGACATCGCCTGACCGACACCGCCTGACCGACCCGGGGCACGATCGCGGCCGACTCGCCGCGTACGCCGCGCGTGAGGCCCGGGAGGACCCGCGTGCCGCGGCGACTCCCGGGTCCGGTGTTCCGAACCCGCGCGACTCGTCCCGGCGTTCGCGTCGCACTACCCGGCGTCCGGACTCGAATCACCGACTCACCCGACCGTCGAAACGCCGGCCGCGGCGGATGCCCGCGCGGTGTCCGCCCGCCGTCCCAGCTCGTGCAGCGCCTGCCGGGCCACCGCGTCGCTGTGGCGCAGGAAGCCCGCGTCACTCCCGGGACGGGGAAAGTCGCCAGGATCGAGGAAGAAGCGGGCGGGGTGCACGCTGCCGTCGCGACGTTTGACCCGGTTCTCGATCGTGTCCACCATGCCGTTGGGATGCCGCGTGCCTCGTACCGGGTCGACGCGCGTCTGCTCGCGCAGTTCACCGCGTTCGATCAGCCGCACGAGCAGCGAGTCGTGCACTCGGCCCAGGTCCCGCCCCGGCAGTCGGGCCTCGATCAGCGCCCGGGTGCGCAACACCGTGTCCACGCTGGTGGAGCGGGCCTGGAACACTCCGTCGCGGACCGTGACCTCGAGCCCGGCGCCGATGGGGTGCACGATGCCGGCCCGGGTCAGGGCCAGGAGTTGTTCCAGGCGCGGCCCGGGCGGGCCGCTGGTGCGGGAGCGGCAGAAGTCGAAGAACTCGGGCAGTCCGTGGGTGGCCGAACGCGGCGAGAGTTTGCCGTCGCGCACCATCGGCCACAGTGCCTCGGCGATCCCCGAGAGCGCGTGATAGACGGCCAGATGCGCGCTGTGCCGAGAATCGCGCCCGCGTTCCACATCGGCGGCGAGATAGTCGATCATCCACCGCCGCAGAGCGCCGGTGTCGGCGAAACGGCGGCCGGTGAGCGGCCGATCGAGGCCTTCGAGGTCGATCCGGTCCCGCTCGTCGGGCACGGCCGCTTCGACGAGTTCCCGGTACTCGGGGGTGTTCCAGGCGACCCCCTCCAGCGCGGCGAGGAAGGCGCCGGGGTCGGTGGCCAGCCGCCCGGGATGCGAGCACGCCAGTTCGCGGTAGCCTGCCCACGCCAGTTCACGGGCGATCGACGGCCACAGGTCGGTGACGAAGTCCGGTACGCGCCCGCCCGATACCTCGGGCACCGGACAGCGCCCGACCCCCGGCAGCGGGCCGCGCAGGGTGTAGCCGAACTTCGACCGGTAGGGCACGCCCCGGCGGGACCCGGCGTGGATCACGGGTTCGCGTCCGGACGGCTCGTAGCGCAGTTCGCCCGAGACGTCGCGCCTGAAGCGCCCGCCTCTCCCCTCGGTCAGCAGCACCATCGTGTCGATGAACGCCAGACCGAGGCCGCGGACCAGCACGGGTTCTCCGGGGTCGATCCGGGACGCCGCGCTTTCCGGGTCGAAGGTGGTCGGCAGATAGGTGAGCCGGTGCCGCACGGCCTGTTCGGCCAACGCGTGCTCCTGCGGATACGGGCCCACCCGGAAGTTGCCCTGCGCGTGCACGACCACGTCCACCTCCAGCGGGTCGCGCCCCTCCAGCGAGATCCGCTGCCGCCCGGTGGGCAGGTCGCGGACGTCGAGCGCGGCCGCCGCGTGCACATGTACGCGCACGTCGGGCGCGGCGGCGGCCACGGTGCGGCGAAAGACCCAGGCCAGGTAGTCGCCGACCAGCGCGCGGGTGGCGAACCAGCCGTCGTGCACGCGGGCCGCCTCCGCGGGCGTGTTCGGGCCGGGCCGAAATCCGCGCGGATGCGGCTCCTCGCCCCGGGCCAGGTCGCGGGCCCACCGTGCCAGGGTCGGGCCCGGCACGATCGGGCCCCGGCACGTGACGCTCGCGTCGGTGAACAGCGTGCATTCGTCGGCTCTGGTGTTCGACCACAGCAGCGCGGACTGGCGACGGCGCCATACCCGCCCGCCGCCGGGCGGGTACGGGTCGATCACGTGGATGTCCGGGCGCAGGCCCGGCACGCACCGCGCAGCGTTCGCGACGATCCGCTCCAGGACCGATGTCCCGCGCGGTCCTGCGCCGATGATCGCGATACTCGGCACGTGCGCGCGGTCCGGCGCGTCTGTCATGGCGGCTCCTTCAGGCGATGAGCAGTTGGCGGGCGGCCAGGTCGCGGTACAGCGGGCTGGTGTCGACCAGTTCGTGGTGCCGACCGACCGCCGCGACCCTCCCCCGGTCCAGCACCACGATCCGGTCGGCGTCGACCACGGTGGCGAGCCGGTGCGCGACGATCAGCATCGTGTGCTCGGCGGATACGGCCCGGATCGCCTCGCGGAAGGCGAACTCGTTGCGCGCGTCGAGATTGCTGGTGGGCTCGTCGAGGAGCAGGATCGGCGGGGCGGTCAGCAGCGTGCGGGCGATCGCCAACCGCTGACGTTCGCCGCCGGACAGCAGCACACCACTCTCGCCGACCTCGGCGTCCAGGCCCAGCGGCGAACGTTCGACGATGCCGGCGAGGTTGACCGCGTCGAGGATCGTGAGCAGTCGCGCGTCGTCCGCCTCGGGCGCGGTGAGCAGCAGGTTGTCGCGGATCGTGCCGGCCAGGACCGGCGCCTCCTGCTCCACATAGCCCAGTCGCGCGCGCAGCAGGTCGCGCGGCAGCTCACGGATGTCGACCCCGTCGAGGCGGATCGCACCGGCGTCCACGTCGTAGAAGCGCTCCACCAGCGCCAGCACGGTGGACTTGCCCGCGCCCGACGGTCCGACCAGCGCGGTCCGGGTGCCCGGCGCGATGTCGAAGGAGACGTCGCGCAGCACCGGTTCGGCGGCGCGATAGCCGAACGTGACGTCCTCGAAGGTGATCACCGACGTGCCCGCGGCCGGCAGCGGGGCACCCGGGTGTTCGATCGTGTGGGCACGTGCCACGACCGGCCCGGTGGGCACCTGTGCGGACGGGATGGTGACGTGTGTGTCGCCGGCCGTTTCGGTGGGCAGGCGCAACACCTCCTCGACCCGTTGGATCGCGCCCAAGCCGGTCTGGAGCTGGGTGTACGCGGTGATCACCTGGCCCAGCGGGACGACCAGAAAGAACAGGAACAGCACGAACGCCACCAGATCGCCCACGGACAGCGTGCCGTCGGCGACCCGGGTCCCGCCCACGCCCAGCACCAGCAGGAACACGCCGTGCGTCGCGATGTGCGCGATCGGCGCGACCAGCGCCTGGAGCCGGGCCAGCCGCAGCCCCGAGGCGTAGGCCAGCCGGGCGCTGCGGTTTATCGCCTCGGTCTCGCGCTGCTCGGCGCGGGCGGCACGAATGGTGCGGACCGCGCCGATGGCCCGCTCCAGGCCGGAGGCCATCTCGCCGAGGCGGGCCTGGGCCTGCTCGGACACCGGGCGGGTTCGGCCGCTGATCAGCATCGCACCCAGCAGAGCCGCCGCCAGTCCACCGCAGGTGACCGCGAACAGCACGGGGTCCACCAACAGTGCCGCGGTGGCCGCGCCCAGGATCATCAGCCCGCCGGTGGCCAGTTCGAACAGGCCCGCGGTGACCACGAGTCGCAGCAGCGCGCTGTCCGCACCGATCCGAGACAGCAGGTCACCGGTGCGGAGCCGGTCGTAGTCCGCCACCGGCAACCGCAGCACGTGCGCGGTCAGCCGTTCGCGTACCGACAACACCAGCCGCTCGGCGGTGCGCACCAGCAGGTATTCCCGAATTCCGTTGACCAGTGCGGCTCCCAAGAGCAGCGCGCCCAGCACCAGCGCCGGGGCTACCGTCGAGCGGGATTCCTCGATCGCGGCGATCACCGATCGGATCAGCAGGGGTTGCAGCAGGGTCCCGGCCGCGGCGATCAGGGACAGGAGGCCGGCCACAGCCATCACGCCCACGTGACCGCGCAGGTACCGAAGCAGTTCCCGGGGCCCGACCCGAGGGGTCCGGCTCATCGCGGGCCCACCGCGAGGATTGGCATGGTCGATCCACCCGCTTTCGTCCCCAGGGAGCATTCGTCCGTTGCGTCACCGGCCGGGGTGCGTGATCGCTGGATCCCGCACCCCGACACGGTCACGCTTCGATCAACAACCCAGACTCGCCCAGCTGCACGCGCAGCAGACCGAGGTCCAGCCGCTCGCGAAGCCGTCCTCGGAGCCGATTTCGGACTGCATCTCCTGCAGTCCCAGCACGAAGTTCGACATGGGGTTCACCTCCCTCCGGAAATCGCGGTGATGGTGTCCTCGAACCGGTGTCCCGTCGTATCGGGGACCTCGGCCGAGAGTTCGGGGTGGGCGTTCGCCCAGGACGCGGAGCCGAGGAAGGGCAACAGCTCGGCGGTTCGTCCGGCAAGCACGTTGATCAGGCGCAACACACCTGCGGATCCGGTGGCCAGGTCGAGCGAGGCGCGCAGGTTCTGCTCGCCGGGGAAGACGAGGCCGTGCTCGTCGGCGAGCGCGTACAGGTCCAGCGCCGCGACACCCGCGTCGACACGCTCGGCGAGGTGCCCCCGGTCCGGTCGCGCGCCCGACTCGCGCAGCGCGCCGACCAGTCCGGCCCTGCCGTTGAACAACCCGGCGCCGACGCACACGTCGTCCGCGCAGGCCAGGGCCAGCGACGGTACGGCGGCGGCGATCCGGTCGTCGTGTTCGTGGCCCAGGATCAGGTCACCGACCAGTGCCACACCCGCGCTGCCGGTGGCCAGGTAGGGCAGGACCCGCCCGCCGTTCCTGACCTGGAGGCTGCCGTCGGGCAGGGATCGGCACTGGTCGAGGTCGCGGTGCAGTGCCGCGACGGCCGCTTGCAGCCAACGCCTTCGACCGGTGACCTCGAACATCCGGAGCAGGAACAGCGCGGGGCCGGTCCAGCCGTACATCAGGCCGCCGGAGAAGTTGTCCACGGCGTTCCCGGTCCGGTCGCGCAGTAGTGAGCCGGCCGCGGCGGCGTGCTCTCCGACGCCGAACACCCCTTGGCCGACGGCCGTTTCCACGGTCGCGGCCGATTGCTCGGCGTGCTCGAGCAGGTTCGGGTCGCCGGTTCTGCGATGGAAGTCCAGGCTGGAGAGTCCGATGCCGGCGAGTCCGTCGAACAGCTTGATGCCGTACACCTGCGGAGCGTGGATCAGGCACCGATCGTGGAACGCGAGGGCGGTGTCGGTGCGGCCCAGGTTGTACAGCACGTGGCAGATGCCGGCCGCGCCGTCGTAGAGGCCCAGGCGCGGCTCGCGGCCCGCGCCGAGGTCGCGTTCGAGCCAATCCGCGGCGCCCGCGAGTTCGCCGGCGCCCACGCCGGCGGTGTACAGCGTGTCGATCACCCCGGCCGCGCCGAACGCCATACCGCCGCCGCCGTGGAAGAACTGGTTGATGTCGCCCGGGAACAGTCGATCCCGCCGATCGAGCGTGGCTCCCGCACGGATGGACGCCGTCAGCGCACTCGTGTGCCGCTCCCAGGATCCGGCAACCTCCGTGAAGGCCAGCCGCGCGTCCGGTGGACGCAGTCCCGAGGCCGGTTCGACGGCGACGGTGAGCGCCCGGGTGAGCGGACGGACCACGTCGTCCGGGAGGCCCAGGCGCTGTTGCGCCTTGGCGACGAGCACGTGGGCCTTGGCCGGGCACAGCGCCAGCAGGCTGTTCAACGGCAGGTACAGGAACAGCCGGATCGCGTTGAGCGAGTACAGGTCGGCGGCCTCGCCGCGCAGCACGTCCGGGGCGGCGAACCCGGGGGCGCCCAGCGGGCGGGGTCCGGGCGTGCCTTGCGGCTGCGCCGCCTCGAAGTCGATCAGCGACACGTTCAGTTCGTCGTCGATCAGCACGTTGCCCGGATGCAGGTCGTTGAACAGGTATCCCCGGGCGTGCACGGCTCGCACCGTGCGCTCCAATCGCTCGAGGATGTGCTCGACCGTCGCCGCGTACTCCGCGGCCGAGCCGTGTTCGCCGGGGTTGTCCGGGCTCGGGTAGTTCAGCGTGACCCAGGTCTGCAACGAGATGCCCGGGACGTGGTCCATGGCCAGGAACTCGTGGCCGCCCAAGAGGTGGTAGTCGTGCGCGAGCGGGATACCGGCGATGCCCTTCAGATCGACCAGGACCGCGTGTTCGAGGCGCAACCGCGCGGGGGCGTCCCGACCCAGACGGTCCAGGCCGGCGTGTGGTCGGCCCTCTTTGAGCACCAGTTCGGCGCGGTCGTGGAAGCGGCGAACCCGGTAGACCCCGCCGCCGTTCGAGAAGTGCAGCGCGGAGAGCATCTCGTAGGGAAACTCCTCCGGTTGTTCACGACTGATCCGCGGCGTGGCCGAGGGGGCGAGGAAGTCGGGCATCTCGACCCACTCCGGCACGGTGAACCGAGGTTCGCGATGATCGGGCACCAGTACGCCGTCCGGCCGTTCGACGGCGGGCGTCCTCGTGCCGTCCTGCCCGTAGACGTGGCGCAGCGTGAATCCGCCGTAGCGGACGTACAACGGCCCCTCGTTCCAACGCAGATCGCTGAGGATGTACGGCCCGGGCGACCCGCCGATCGCGGCATCGAGGTCGACGAGGGTGCGGCGCAGCTCCTCGACATCCCTGGGGTAGAGGGTGAGGAACTTTCCGCTGCCCTCACGGGGGGCGTACTTCCCGTTCCGCGCCTGGAGCACCAGCGAGTTGGGCAGGAACTTGACCGCGATCACGTGCCGAAAGCAGTACGCGGTCACCTTCTCCAGCAGTTCGGCCGCGTTGTCGAGCGTGGCCGAGACGTGGATCTTCCAGCCCTGAGCGGGCAGTGGGGCCGCATCGGGCGGAGGCCGCAGGTGGGTCCACGGCCCCGCGGCCACCAATTCCCACCCGGGCGGGGTGTCGACGAGGGTTCGGTAGTCGAGTTGGCCGGCATCCGGCCGCAGCCGATCCGGAGAGTCGTAGAACCTCGGGTCCGCCAGACAGAAGGCCGGATACCGAACGTCCATCGGGGTCTCCTCTCGAACTTGGCGAGGCACGGGCAACCGGACGGGGCTCGAGCACCGGCGGATTGGTCGGCCCCGAGGGGCCTCGGCCTATCCGCCGGGTCGGCGCCGGAGCGACGGACACGACGATGCGGGATCGACCCTGAACAAACCCTGAACAGGCCTTGAGCAAAGCTGGAATCGGCTGGTCGGCGGGCGGGCGACCGGAGACGCACGGCCGTGCCGGGTGCAGGGTGCCCTGTGCCCGGTGCCCGGTGCCCGGTGTCGGGGTCGTCGCCGGCGGGGCGGGCATGCGCGAGCCCGGCCGGGCGATCCGCCGGGCCGGGCGCGTGGTTCAGGCTGCGGGATGGGCGATCCCGAGGACCGGCGCGACGCTCGGCCGGTCGTGGATCGTGCCGGGGATGGGGGTCGCCGGGTCGGCGGGTTCCGCAACGAACGGCCGATGACGGTCGATGCGCGAACTCACGGCCGGTTCGGGGGGTTCGGGCGTTTCGGGGACGAGGGCGGACACGAGGCGGCGCGGATCGGGCGGTTCGGTGGCCCCCAGCACACCGGTACCGGCCGCACACGCCGCGGCATTCGTGTCCATCCTCGTCCCAGTCGCCCCACCGGTGACTCGGCGTGCTCCCCTCCAGCCGCACGCGTGGCACGTTCGTACGGGCGACTCGCGCGATCCGCCTGACGCGGAACGCGCTCGCACCATCCTCGCGAGCATCGGGCGTCCGGCGATATCCCATATTTCTGGGAGCATTTGCGGGACTGCCCGGCGGCGGAACGCAACACCCGCGAGTAGATCACCACCCCCTCGATACGACCATACGATAATCCGACCACGCTGTGTCGTCGAACACATACTCGTGGTACACGCCGCAGGTCACGGGGTATGCCTTCGATCGACGTCAGTGTGCGCCTCGTGCCGGTCGCGAGGCGCACCCGGGGTGTGTGCGGGTCCACCGGAACGGGGCCCGCCACCCCGGCCATCGTGTGTACGTTCCGCACGGCGTGAAATGGGGGCGCCCATGGCCACATGGGACGACCTGATCGCACATCTGCAAGCCGTTCCCGAGGGTGTGTACGAGGGCTGGAACGCCCGGGATGGCTATGACAATCACACCAAATGGGGTCGGGAGTTCGGCGAGGACGGCGTCGCGTGGTGCGTCATCTTCGACTGGTGCATGTACAACGACGTCGGCCTGGCCCGGATCGTGCCCAAGGTCGACAACGTGTCCGCGTTCGCCGACTGGGCCCGCGGGCACGGCCAGTGGTCGGAGTATCCGAGTTGGGGGGCGTGGGTCGACTTCGGCAACGGCGCGCACACCGAGATCGTGGTGCGCTTCGACGACACGCACGTGTACACGAAGGGCGGCAACACCATCCCGACCGGCGGCGACGCGGGTCAGGGCAACGGCGTGTACTCGCATACGACTCGCCGCACGGACCCGAAGGTGACCGGCTATTTCGCGCCCCGCTTTCCCGACGGCTGCCCACCCACCGCCGACCCGCACGACCCGCGCGGCGGCGGTTCGGGCGGCGGGAGACCGACGGTCGACCTCGCGAACGTGCTCGACTCGGCCCGGCGCGACCCACCCGCGCCGCAGGGCTCCGCCGCGCACCGCACCGACGTGCTTCTGGTCGAACAGGCTCTCCAGGCCGAGGGGTTGCTCGCCTCGGGGCTGGTCGACGGATCCTTCGGCACGGCCACGATCCGCGCCTACGCGGCCTACCAGCGCCGCCTGGGCTACTCCGGCACCGACGCCGACGGCGTCCCGGGGCGGACCTCGCTGAGCCGACTGGGCAACCAACACGGCTTCAGGGTGGGCTGATTCCCGAGCCCCCACCAGCGACCACCGACCACCGCGGGTGGGCGTACGGCGCGCGCCGCCGCACGCCCACCCGACCCGCGCCGGCCGGCGAGGCGCCCGACCCCGGGCACCGAACCGGCCCGAGCGCTTGACCTGGAGCGCGCTCCAGGTTGTTGACTCCCGTTCGGGGCTCGGAGACCACGGGCCGAACCGGAGGGAAACATCGTGAAGTACCGCACCATCGGAACCGATCCGACCACCCGCCGCGAGGTGAGCGTGCTCGCCCTGGGCGCGATGCTCTTCGGCACCCGGACCGACGAGAAGACCTCCTTCGCCGTACTGGACCGCTACGTCGAGGCCGGCGGCACCTTCATCGACACCTCCGACAACTACGCCTACTGGGAGGACGGCGGCCAGGGCGGCCAGAGCGAGGCGCTGCTCGGGCGCTGGCGGCGCAGCCGCGGTGTCGGCGACGAGATAGTGATCGCCACCAAACTGGGCGCGGCCCCGCTCGCACCCGGCACCGGATTCATCGACAACCCCGAGGGGCTGTCCGCGAAGACCATCCGCGAGGCCGCCGAGCGCAGCCGGGAACGTCTGGGCGTGGAGCGGCTCGACGTGCTCTACGCGCACATCGAGGACCGGACCGTCCCGCTGCGCGAAACCGTCGAGGGCTTCGGCGCGTTGGTGCTCGAGGGTACGGTCGGGCTGCTGGGGGTGAGCAACCACGCCACGTGGCGCGTCGAGCGGGCCCGCGCGCTGGCGGCGGCGGCCGGCGTGCCCGGCTACGAGGTCCTGCAGTACCAGCACAGCCTGCTGCGCCCGCGCTACGACATCTCCGACGCGCTGTTCGAGGACGGCAGCCTCGGTCATGTCGGGCCCGATCTGCTGAGCTACCTGCGGGCCGAGCCGGACCTGACCCTGGTCGCCTACTCGCCGCTGCTCGGCGGCGCGTACGTGCGCGAGGACAAGCCGCTGCCGCCGGACTACGACCACCCGGGCACGCCGGCCCGGCTGGCGGTCCTGCGCGAGGTGGCGAAGGAGACCGGGGCCACGGTGAACCAGGTGGTGCTGGCCTGGCAGTTGGGCAGCGCGTTCCCGATCGTCCCGCTCGCCGGCGCGTCCTCGGTCGAACAACTCGATGAGAACCTGGCCGCGGTGGACCTGGAACTGACCCCGGAGCAGCGCACCCGACTGGACACGGCCCACTGACACCGGGCAGCCCGCCCAACCATTCGGGACCCTTATCGCGATCGCACCCGTGGCGTGCTGGTCGCACCGAACGAAGACGGAGCCCGGAATTGGGTCGGCCGAACGGATCCGCCCGGGCATCGGCTGCCTAGTCTGTGGTCCCATGACACATTCAGCCGCGCTGCCGTTCGGGACCCACGACTTCGTACTGCGCGGCGGGCGGGTCCTCGATCCGGAAACCGGGCTCGACGCGGTGGCCGACGTGGGAGTGACCGCCGGCATGATCAGCGCCGTCTCCCGGGAGCCGCTCCGGGCCCTGCGGACGGTGGACGTGCGCGGTCTGGTGGTCGCGCCGGGCTTCATCGACATGCACAGCCACTCGCACGATGTGGCCGGCCACCGCCTCCAGGCCCTGGACGGAGTCACCACCGCGCTCGACCTCGAGGCCGGCCTGTCGCCGGTCGAGGAGGGCTACCGGCAGGCCGCCGCCGAGGGGCGCCCGCTCAACTACGGCTTCTCCGCGTCCTGGTGCCAGGCCCGGATGACCGCCGTCGGCGGGCTCCCGCACGGTGGCGGCATCGCCGTCGCGCTCGCGCAGCTAGGCCACCCGGCCTGGCAGCTCGAGGGCGACGGCCGGCAGCTGGACGCGCTGCTCGAACTGCTGCGCCGGGACCTCGCCGCCGGCGCGCTGGGCATCGGGATCGTGGTCGGCTACGCGCCTCGGATCAAACCCGAGGAATACCTCGCCGTGTCGCAACTCGCCGCCTCCGCCGGTCGCCCGACGTACACGCACGCCCGGCAACTGATCGAGGTGGAGGAGGACACTCCCATCGACGGCGCGCAGGAGATCGCCCGCGCGGCGGCGGAGACCGGCGTGCACGCGCACTACTGCCACGTCCCGTCCACGTCGCTCCGGCACACCGACCGGGTGATGCGGCTGATGGAGGACGTGTGCGCCGAAGGCGGCCGGGTCTCCACCGAGGCGTACCCCTACGGCGCCGGTATGACGGCCATCGGCGCGTCCTTCCTGGCGCCCGAGAAGCTCGGCACGGCAAATATCAAACCCTCCGACATCGTCTACGCCCCGACCGGCGAGCGTCCGGCCGACGCCGCGCGGCTGCTCGAACTGCGGGCGGCGGATCCGGGCGGTCTGGCGATCGTGCACTTCCTCGACGAGAACGACCCGAACGACCGCGCGTTCGTGGACCGGGCGCTGCTGCATCCGGGCAGCGTGATCGGCTCCGACGCGATGCCGTTGACCTGGATGAACGGAACGGCCGACCCGATGGCATGGCCGCTGCCGCCGAACGTGGTCACCCACCCGCGCACGGCGGGCACGTTCTCCAAGGTACTGCGCCGCTACGTCCGCGAACTCGGCGCGCTCACCCTCATGGACGCCGTCGCACGCAGCAGCTTCGCGCCCGCGCGGCTCCTCCAGGACAGCGTGCCCGTGATGCGCCGCAAGGGCCGGGTGCAGGCGGGATGCGACGCCGACCTGATCGTCTTCGACCCCGACACCGTCTCCGACCAGGCCACCTACGAGCAGAGCACCCGCCCCTCCATCGGGTACGCGCACGTCCTGGTCGGCGGCGTCCCCGTGGTCCAGGACGGCGTCCTGTGCCTGGACGCCCTGCCGGGCACCGCCGTACGCGCCTGACCGAACCCGCCCACCCCGACGGACCGCGCCCTCGCCGAGGGCGCGGTCCGTAGGCTTTCCCGCGACCGGGGGACCGTCGTGCGATCACCCTCCCCGCACCGCCCCGGCGCACCTGCCCCGCCCTTTCGGCGGCGGGCAGGCGCTGCCCGGCAGGAGGGTTCGGATACCGGCTTCCGTGCGCCGCACGGCCCGGTGGTCGTGCCCCCGTATCGCGACGGTGGCGGTCAGCCGCCACCCGCCGGCGATCCGGCGGTGAGCGGCAGCGTGAGGTGGACCCGGAAGCCGCCTTCGGGGCGCTCGCCGGCCGACAACGTGCCGCCCAGGATCTTGGCCCGCTCGCGCATACCGATCAGACCGTGGCCGGGACCCGCGCTCGGACCCGATTCCGCCACCGGCCCCGGGCTCGGGCTCGGCCCCGGGCCGACTCGCGCCCGGACCGCGTCGCGGCGCGGACCGTCGTTGGCGATGCTGACGCTCAGCCGATCCGAGAGATGCCGGACCCGTACCTCGGCGCGGGTGGTCCCGGCATGCTTGACCACGTTGGTCAGCGCCTCCTGGACGATGCGGTAGACGCACAGTTCCAGGCCCGGGGCCAGGTGCTTGGCGACGCCCTCGGTGGTCAGGTCCACCACGACCCCGACCGTGCCCATCCGCTCGGCCAGATCCGCGAGTCCCTCCAACCCCGGCATCGGACCGGCCGCACCGTCGCCGCCGGTGTCTCCGGTCCGCTCGCCGTCGACCCCGCCGCCCTCGTCGAAGTCGACCCGGAGCAGCGCCAACAGGCGCCGCATCTCGTCCAACGCGTCCCGGCCCACGTCGCCGATGACGTCCAGCGCGGCGCGGGCCGCGCGCGGATCGGAGTCGAAGACGTACGAGGCCAGGCCCACCTGCACGGTGATCACCGACATGTGGTGCGCCACCACGTCGTGCAGTTCCCGGGCGATCCGCACCCGCTCGTCCACGATCGCGCGCCGGGCGCGCTCCTCCTGTTCCCGCTCCAGCCGCGCGGTGAGCTGGACCAATTGCCGATTGCGCTGCGCGAGTCTGCGCATCGCGTCGCCGATCACCACCGCGATCAGCGGTACCAGGACCGCCTGGGCCAGTACCAGCGCCGGCCCCAGCCGTCCCTGCGTGCCGCTGAACGCGACGACCCCGCCGACGAGCACGGCCCCCGCCGCGGCGACCCGCGGCGGTCGTTGACCGGCCAGGGTCACGAGCGCGATCACCGGCGCCCAGAAGTTCAGCGAGGGCTGATAGCCGGCGGCCAGGTACACCACGTACATCGACGCCGAGGCGATCAGCACCGGCACCGGGGCTCGCCGGCGCAGCGCGAGCGGCAGGCTCAGCGCGCAGGTGAGCAGGTACGCGGTGGTGTCGTAGCGCGCCCACCCGTCCGGGTGGAACTGCTGTCCCGCCACGCAGCCCGCCGCGGCCATCGCCACCGCCGCCACCACGTCCACCAGCCGATGATCCGGGCGCCATCGCACCGTGCGCGCGGATTCACCCGTGGGCGCGGCGCCCGCCGAGCCCCGTGGCAGGTCCCCGACCACCCGGCCTCCGGCTCTGCCGCCCACCGGCGGTACCCGTTCGCGCACGCTCTACCGACGCGCGACGGAGCCGACGATGGATCTCCCCTGGCCGGGCCCGACACCGCGCCCCGCGCGCGTGCCACCGCCGCCTACCGCACCCATCGCGGCTCCGTCTCCCCGTCGACCGCCCTGTGCCGTCGACCCCCGACAACGCTACGAATCCGGCGGCCCCAGGACATTCCCTCACCGGATGAGAAGCGAATGGAACTTCCGCGGTATACGCGGCGCCCGCTCCACCCACCGCGGTAGTCGCGCCCACCCGCCGGGCCCGGACGAGGATCGACACCGAGGCACCGAGGCACCGAGGCACCGAACCGCCCGGGCCGTGTCGGCGATTCCCGCCGCGTCCACTCGCTCGGAACCCGACGAGCCGGTCACTCCCGCGCGGTGCGTTGGAGCCAGCCGTGCGGGTTGCTGGTGACGCCGTACAACTCCAGGTCGCGGCGTGTGGTGAACGCGCCGCCCTGCTCGGTGGCCAACCAGTCGGTGACCGCGGGCACCACACCGCCCGGCATGCCGGGCGGACACAGGTCGGGGTCGTCGACGATGCCGTCCTCGACGACGAAGAATCCGCCGTCGGGGACCAGTCGGGCGAAGTTGCGCAGCGCGGCCGTCGTCGTGGCGTACTCGTGCAGCGTGTCCTCGACGACCAGGCAGCGGGCACCGGGTGGGACCTGGTCCGCGACCCGGTCGGCGACGCTCGGATCGGTGACATCACCGGCCACCAGGGTGATCTCGCGGGCGAAGGACGGGTCGGCGTCGTGCAGCAGGGCGGCGACGCGGTCCTGGTCCAGGTCCACCGAGATCACCCGGATCCCGTCCGGGACGCGACCGTAGCCGGCCTGGGTGCGCAGCCGGTCGCGGAACCACAGCGCCGAGCCGCCCAGGTGTGTGCCCAGTTCCACCACCACCTGGGCGCGCGAGGCCCACAACACGTGCTCGAACACACGCAGGTCCTCGGGGAACTTCTTGATCCGCAGCCCGGCGTACCAATCGCGGACGTGTTGGCGCCCGCGCGCCCGCCGGTACTCCAGGAGGCTGGCCCGGTGGTCGGCGGTGACGGTCGGCGGCAGTTGTCCGCCCTCGATGTGATCGGTGATGGTGATCCGCTCCTGTCCCGATGACTCGACGGTTTCGGGCGGCGGACCGGGCCTGTTCGGGTCGTTTCGTGTCTCCGCCATCCTTCCATTGAAGAGGCCGACCCCGGTTTCGGCAGCCGGAAGCGGGAAGTCGCGCCGTCGCCGGAGCGGGCGCCGCTCAGTCGGGCAGGATCGAGCGGTACCAGTCGATCTTGGCCCGCAGATGTCCCTGTTGGGCGCGCAGCAGCGCGATCTGTTCCTCGACCGCGTCGTCGTGCCGTTCCAGCAGCCCGATGCGCTCGGCCAGCGACTCCTGGTCGCCGGTGCGCGCCAGTTCGGCGTAACGGCGCATGTCCGCGATCGGCATGCCGGTGTCGCGCAGGCAGCGCAGTATGCCGAGCCATTGCAGGTCGTCCTCGGTGAAGCGGCGGTGGCCGCTGGGCGCCCGGCCCACGTCGGCCAGCAGGCCGATGCGCTCGTAGTAGCGCAGGGTGTCCAGGCTGAAGCCGGATCGCTCCGCCGTCTCGGCCGGGGTCAGGTAGCTCGTCGCGGTGCTGGTCATGACCGCATTCTGCCCGCCGTCCGCCTGACGGCGCGCTCCCCTTTTCGAGCCGGGCGGCGGCCTCACGCCGACGGCGCGCGCGTAGTGGCGGATTCGGTGGCACGTGTGCGCTGGGCGGGCTCACGGCGGCGCGGGTGCGCTGGGCGGGGTCCACTGCGGCGCGTGCGCGATGGGCGGGCTGACCCTGACACCGTGTCAGGCGCTGAGCTGGGCCGCATGATCGCCTACAACGGCTCCGGGCCGTACTGCTACACCCATTGTCTGCGCATGATGCTCGGCTCGTACGCGCCGGATCCGGCCGTGGTCGAGACCCTCACCGGGTCGCCCTTCGGGGTGCAACTGGTCGGCGGCGAAACGCCGTTCTTCGACCCGTTCGGTTGGGATCCGGAACTGGGACTGGCCGCCGCGGTCACCGCGCTGGGCTGGACCTGCGAGCGCGAGTGCGGCGGCACCGCGGACGAGGCCCTGGACCGGCTGCGGGCCGCCTGCGCCCGGGGCCCGGTCCTGGCCGGGCCGCTGGATCTCGGACTGTCGACGTATCGGCCCGGCACACCGGTGGCGGACGGCGGCGACCACTACGTGGTGGTGCCGGCCGCCGACGAGGACACCGTGCTCCTGCACGACCCGCAGGGGCACCCGTACGCCCGTTGCCCGTCGGGGAGTTCGCCGCCGCGTGGCGCGGCGCGGAGATCGCCTACCTGGATGAGCCGTTCGTGCTGCGCACGCGGTTCGTCCGAGTCCGCGAGGTCGCCGTCGCCGACGTGTTGCGCAAGTCGTTGCCCGCCGCCGCGCACTGGCTCGCCGGCCGCACGGACCTGCCCGTGCCGCCGGGCACCCTCGGCGGCGCCGAAGCGCTGCACGCGCCGGCCGAGACGGTGTCGCGCGGACTCGCCCCGGACGTGCGCACGCTGCCGGCGTCGTTCGCCGTCCGGGTCGGCGCGCGCAGGCTCGACGACGCGGCCGGATGTCTCGCCGGGCTGGGTCTGCACGAGGTCGCGCGGATCGCCGGCCGACAGGCCGCGTCGGTCGGGGCGTTGCAGTATCCGCTCGTGGTCGGGGACGACCGGGCGCCGGCGGCCGGCCTGCGCGAACTCGCGCCCACCTACCCGGAACTCGGTCGAGAGCTAGGGCGTGCCCTCGTCGGCTGAACCCGGGCCCGCCGCGCCGCCGACGACCGCGTCCCACGCCGCCATCGCGCACGCCGCGAGCCGCTCCAGGTCCGCGCGCGACGCGCCGTCGCGGGCCTGCACGGACATGCCCTGGATCACCGCGCTATAGAAGGAGGCAACGGTGGCGGCGTCGACGCCGGAGGGGACGTCGCCGTCGCGCACGCCCTGGCATAGTCTCCGCGTCAGGTCGTCGATGCCTTCCTTGCGCACGCCGGCCACGTGCTCGCGCACGGGCGCGTTCGCCTCGGAGCAGTTCGTCGCGCACAGCACGATCATGCAGCCGCGCGGCTTGGCCTCCTCGGTGTACGCCCGCGCGTTGGCGGCCAGCATCGCCGCGACGGCGGCCCGCGCGGTCGGCTCCTCGACCAGGGCCCGCGTCACCGTCCGGCCCTCGGTGTCGCCGTACAGCCGCAGCGACTCGCGGAACAGTTCCTCCTTGGAACCGAAGGCCGCGTACAGGCTGGGCGAACCGATTCCCATGGCCGACGTCAGGTCGGTCATCGACGTCGCCTCGTAGCCCAGATCCCAGAACACCCGCATGGCCCGTTCCAGGGCCGCGTCCCGGTCGAATCCCCTGGGTCGTCCGCGTCCGGCCAAGCCGGGCCACCGCCCTTCGCTCATCCATTTCTGTGTCGTTCGTTCAATATATGCCTTGACCTGCCCGGACGGCCCTGTGATTATTTCTGTGCCGATCGACACAGAAATCGGCGAACCGAAAAAGAACATCGACACGGAGTCGGGGGACGGGCATGCACGAGCCGACGGACGCAACGGGCGCGACGGGCAACAGGGCCGCGCTGATCACGGGTGGCAGCAGGGGAATCGGCGCGGCGATCGCCCGACGCCTGGCGCACGACGGCGTGGACGTGGCGTTCACCTACGTGAGCGCGACCGGCAAGGAGAAGGCCCAGGAGGTGGTGGCCGCCGTCGAGGCGACCGGCCGGCGGGCCCTGGCGATTCGGGCCGACGTGGCGGACGCCGACGCGGTGACCGAGGCCGTGGACCGGGCGCACGCCGAGTTCGGGCGGTTGGACATCCTGGTCAACAACGCGGGCGTCTTCCCGAACGGCCCGATCGAGCAGGTCGCCCTGGACGAGCTGGACCGCACGTTGGCCATCCACGTACGCGCCGCGTTCCTCGCCTCCCAGGCCGCGATCCGACACCTGCCCGAGGGCGGCCGGATCATCTCCATCGGCAGTTGCCTCGCCGACCGGGTGCCCTTCCCGGGCATCGCGCTGTACGCGATGAGCAAGGCCGCGCTGGGCGGCCTGACCCGGGGCCTGGCCCGCGAGCTGGGGCCGCGCGGGATCACCGCGAACGTGGTGCACCCGGGCTCGACCGACACCGACATGAACCCGGCGGTCGGCCCCGACGCCGACGCGCAACGCCAACTCAGCGCGCTGGGACGCTTCCTGGACCCGGAGGAGGTCGCCGCGACGGTCGCGTTCCTGGCCGGCCCCGGTGCCGGCGGCATCACCGGCAGCGCGCTGACCGTCGACGCCGGCTCCAACGCCTGACCCGGCCCGCCGCCGCGGGTCGCCCGGAGCATGTCCCCGGGCGACCCGCGTGGCCGGTGTGGCCCGCCCGCGCGGCCCGCCCGCGTGGCCCGCTGCCGCCGGACGAGCGGAAGCCGCCCGGTCACGGGGACTTGCTGTAGCCCAACGCCTCGACGATGCGTCCGTCGCGGATGTGCATCAGATTGACGCCCGCCACCCACGCGGACCCCGCGTGCGCGTCGCCGAACACCTCGTTCACCTCGCCCCCGCCGAAGTACACGTTCCAGCGGATCACCGCGCGATCCCCGAACACGAACACCTCCTGGGGCCGGAAGGCGGTGTTCGTGTCGGCGGCCAATTCCTGCCAGAAGCCCAGGCACGCGTCCAGCCCCTCGTACCGCGTGCCCTCGGGCGCCGGCTGCACGCTCACCATCACGCACTCGTCGGCGACCAGACCGGCCAGGAGCGTCGGATCGTGCGCGGTGAACGCCTCGTTGAACCGCTCGATGACCTGAGCGGTCGTCATGGTCCCGGCGGTCCCGGCGGTCTCGCCGGACGTGCCGGTCCCGGTCGTCCCGGCGGTCCCGGTCGTGGTCTCGATGGTCGTCGTGGTCCGCGACATGGTCGTGTCTCCCGTGTGTGTTCCGACGAGTTCTCCCGAACTCGTCGACGATGTCCGGCCCGCCGGTCTCGGCGGCGCCGTGGGAACGATCTTGCGACCCTCGCGGGGACCGGACAATTCCCGGCAGGGAATGACCGGCAGCCCGCTCGGATCCCGCGGTCACCCCGGACGGCGTCCGATCGTCGTCGAGGGCGCGGCCGCAACGTCGGCCATCCGACCCAGTGATCGCGTCACGGCACACGACGGGTCACCCTTGACCATCAAAACCGATCACCATATGGTTTTTGAACCGGGCAGTAGCCCGGACTGCCCCGGGACCCACCGATCGGAGTCGCCATGGCCGCGCACGACCTCACCCTGACCGACAAGGCCGCGTTGACCAGCGGCCTGGGCCAGATGACCACCAAGGCGATCGAGCACGCGGGGATCCCGTCGATCACCATGTCCGACGGCCCGCACGGGCTACGCCTGCAACGTCCCGATCGCGAGCCGGGTCAACTCGACCTGAGCCCGGCCGCCCCCGCGACGTGCTACCCGCCGGCCGTCGCGCTGGGCAGCAGTTGGGACATCGAACTCGCCCACCGCGTCGGCGCCGCGCTCGCCGTCGAGGCGGCCGCGCACGGCATCGGTGTCCTCCTCGGCCCCGGCATCAACATCAAGCGCTCGCCGCTGTGCGGGCGCAACTTCGAGTACTTCTCCGAGGATCCGACGCACTCGGCCGAATTCGGCGGCGCCCTGGTCCGCGGCCTCCAGGAGCACGGCACCGGAGCCACCCTCAAGCACTACGCGGCCAACAATCAGGAAACCGACCGCATGCGGGTCAGCGCCGACATCGACGAGCGCCCCCTGCGCGAGATCTACCTGCGCGCGTTCGAACGCGTGATCCGCCGCGCTCGGCCCTGGGCGGTGATGTGCGCCTACAACGGCGTCAACGGCGTGACCCTGTCCGAGAACACTCGGCTGCTCACCGACATCCTCCGCACCGAGTGGGGCTTCGACGGCCTGGTGATGTCCGACTGGGGCGCGGTGCGCGATCGGGTCGCCGCGCTGCGCGCCGGACTCGACCTGGAGATGCCGCCGACCGGCGGGCGCACCGACCGCGAGGTGGTCGCCGCCGTCACCGCCGGCGAGCTCGACGAGGTCGTGCTCGACCAAGCCGTCGAGCGGCTCGTGCACTTCGCCCACCTGGCCGCGCGACCCGCCGGCGACGGCTCGACCGCGCCGTACGACGAGCACCACCGACTCGCCGGCGAGGTCGCCGACAACTGCGTCGTGCTGCTCCGGAACGAGGGCCCGCTGCTGCCGCTCGACCCCGCCTCGGGCAGCGTCGCGGTGATCGGCGAACTCGCCCGCACCCCGCGCTTCCAGGGCGGCGGCAGCTCCCAGGTGACGCCCACCCGGGTGGACGTCCCGCTCGACCACATCCGCGAACTCGCCACCGGCGCCCGGGTCGACTTCGAGCCCGGCTACCCACTCGCGGACGGCCCCGAACCCGACGCCGACCCGGTCGGGGCCGCCGACCGCGCGGTCCGCCTCGCCACCGCGAGCGACACCGTCGTGCTCTTCCTGGGCCTGGCCCAACAGGACGAGTCCGAGGGCTTCGACCGCGACCACATCGACCTGCCCGCCGAGCAACTCGCGCTGCTGGAGCGCATCCTGGCGGTCAACTCCCGGGTGGCCGTGGTGCTCTCCAACGGCGGCGTCGTGCGCACCGCGCCGTGGCACGAGCGGGTGCCCGCGCTCGTCGAGGGCTGGCTGCTGGGCCAGGCCGGCGGCGGCGCGCTCGCCCGCGTGTTGTTCGGCGCGGTCAATCCCTCCGGCAAGCTCGCCGAGACCATCCCGCTGCGCCTGGAGGACTCCCCCAGCTTCCTGACCTTCCCCGGCGCGGAGGGCCACGTGCGCTACGGCGAGGGCGTGTTCGTCGGCTACCGGGGCTACGACGCGGCCCGCCGCGAGGTCGCGTTCGCGTTCGGCCACGGCCTGTCCTACACGACCTTCGCCTACCGCGACCTGACCGTGGCGCCCACCGCCGACGACACCGGGTTCGCCGTAAGGGTCACCGTCGCCAACACCGGCGACCGCGCCGGTCGCGAGGTGGTGCAGGTGTACTCCTCGGCACCCGCCGGCTCGACGGTGGAGCGGCCGATCCGGGAACTGCGCGGCTTCGCGTCGGTGCGTCTGGAGCCGGGCGAGAGCCGGGAGGTGCTGGTCGAGTTCGACCGCGCGGACCTGGCGTACTACAGCGTGCGCAACGACGGCTGGCGGGTCGAGGGCGGCACCTACCGCATCGAGGCCGCCGCGTCCTCTCGCGACATCCGGCTGTCCGTCGACCTGGCCGTCACCGCCGACGACGCCGGCGCCGAATTGAACGTGCACAGCACGCTGGGCGAGTGGCTGGCCCACCCGGTGGGCGGCCCGCTGCTCCTGGAGCGACTGGCCCGCGCGAGCTCCGACCTCACCTCACGGCTCGCGGAGGACCCGATGTTGCAGCGCGCCGCGCACAACGTCCCACTGGAGGTGGTCGCCGACTTCGCCGGCGGATTGATCGGCCGCGACGAACTGGCGGTACTCGCCGAGCGGGTCGCGCAGGCCGCGGGCTGAGGTCGGACCCGAGCCGACCGGCGGGTGCGGTGCCACGAGGACGCCGCACCCGCCGGGCCCGAATCCGGCTCAGTCGCGGCCCGTCGCAGCGGGTGCCGGCGCCGGCTCCACCAGGGTCAGGATGTCCTTGATCGCCTGCTCCATGTCGATCGAGCGGTCGTTGAGCCACTGCAACTGGATGCCGTCCGCGACCGCGATCAGCAGCACCGCCAGCCGCTCCGGCGGAATCACACTGTCGATGGAACCGTCCTCGACGCGCGATCGCATCGCGGCCAGCACCGACTCCCGCGAGCGTGGATAGCGCTCGGCGAAGAACGCGTGGGCCGGATGCTCGGGATCGCTGCCCGCCGCGGCCATCGACACGTAGAGCTCGATCAACCCGGCCGCGCGCGCTCCCGCGCGGACCATCTCCAGATGCGGATCGGGCCCGTCGTAGTCCTCCCACAACCGGCGGTTCTCCTCGTCGCGGGCACGGAGCACCTGCGTCAGCAGGTCCTCCTTCGACGCGAAGTAGTGCATCAGGCCCGGCAGGCTCAGGTTGCACCGCGCCGCGACCTTGCGCAGCGACGTACCCCGATAGCCCTCCTCGGCGAAGACCTCCAGGGCCACCCGCAGGATCTCCCGCCGTTTCGCCTCGCCCTTCTCGTACGGGCCGCGTTTCGCCATGTAACCCACCTTAGTCCGCGCCCACACCCCGGCCGCCGGGCCCGGTGGGAGTGACACAAAGGCAGTCGATCGGATGGTGTGCCGGCACACGCCGTTGCGGCCGGCGGCGGGGACTCGTTGATCCGTCATGACCACATCCACGTCGCTCGACGAGGCATTGGGCACACTCGCCGGCGCGATCGAGGAGATTCTCGACCTCCTCGACCCCACCCCCACCCCCGAGGGCGAGCGGCTACCCGCTCGCCCTCGACCGATCCCCGACGGCCCCGATCAGGCCGTACCGATACTGCACCTGGATCCCACCATCGACCCGGACGCCCTCGTCCACGCCCTGCGGCACGCCCTGCACCACTGACCGCCGGCCGGGCAGGTCGCGAAATCGCCTCGCCGAGGCGAGCCGCGAGAACCGCCGTCGCGCCCGCCCTCCTCGCCGATGGGCGACGAACAACCCACCTCTATGCGCGAGTTCACGAGACCCCGACGGCGGATGCCGGTACCGCGGCCCTCGCCGGTTCCGGACCGAACCGCGCTGTCACGCACAGGAAGGCCACCCCGAAGGCCACGTCACAGGACGAACGCAACAGCTCGAAGCCGTCGGCAGCGGTGGGCGACCACGGCGCAGAGCGTGCCCAGCACACCCACAATGACGATGGTCAACGTCCCGCCGATCCCGGGATCGAACAAGCCGGTCACTCGGGTGGGCAACCCGCGCACCGACTGATTCGCGGCGTTCTCCACCCGGCCGACCCGCTCGGGGGTGACGACCCGGTCGGTCCGGAACCGCCGGGCGGCCCCGGGCAGCACCAGTGCCGACAGCGCCACCGTCGCACCCGCGGTGGTGATCGCGGTGACGCCTACGCGGCGGCGTCCGGTGCGCAGGAGGTAGACGATGAACACGGCCTGAGCGACGTCGCCGGGAGCGGGCCCGGGCCCGGACGGCGGGTGCGCGAACCCGCTCTGACACGCCGCCATGCGGCAAACGAGTGAGGGTCGACGTCCGAGGGGCGGTCGTGTTGTTCCCTGGTAGGGCACCCACCGTGCACGTCGCGCGGAACGTACGCGCGCCGTTCGTCGGTTCGTCCCCCGTTCGTCCGCCCGTTCAGGAGATCCCCGTGGCCATCGCTCCCGGCAAGCTGTCCGACCCGGCCGTAGGCGCCTTCGTCGCCGCCGTCAACGCGCACGACCGGGACGCCTTCGCCGCGCTCCTCACCGCCGACGCGACGATGTCCGACGACGGTTCGGACCGCGACCTGCACGACTGGGTGGATCGGGAGATCTTCTCCTCCAACGGCCACATGGACGTGGTGACCGAGTCCGCCGGCGGCCACGCCCTGATCGTGGGCTACCGCAACGACACCTGGGGCGAGATGCGCACCGCGTGGCGCTTCACCGTGACCCCCGACGGCCGCATCAGCCGCTTCGAAACGGGCCAGGCGTAGCCCCACCGGGTCCGCACCCGTCGCGGACCGTCCCGCGGACCGATCACGCGTCGAGGAACAGGCCACAACCGCCCGCCCGACACCGCTCGATCCACGCCGCCGGATCCCACGACTCGAAGGACTCCAGTGCCGAGCCGACGAACCGCTCGAAGGTCGACGGCCGGGGGAGATGCGCCTTCGCACCGCTGGGAACACGACGGTTCCACTTCCGGGCCGGTGCCACATGCTCCTCGTCGGGCCCACCCGTCGGCGCCGCCCGGAGCGCGCACTGGTACGGACTCGGGCTGCCGGGCGAGCCCGCACCATTGCGCCGCCTGCCGCTGCTCGCGCTGCCGGATCCGCCCGGCCCCCGGTCGTGGGGGCACCGGCACCCCTTCCCTCCTCATCCGCGCGGGGCCTCCGGAATTCAGGACTCGCAATTCGGATTCGGATTCGAGGCCCGGGCGGCCCTCTGCCCGGCCCCGGGCCCGAGCCCCACGGCCGGGGCTCCGCGTCGTCAGGCCCGCACGGTGGGCAGCACGAGCAACTCGGCGAGGTTGACGTGTGCCGGAGCGGCGACGGCGTACACTGCGCCGCCTGACCCGCCCGACCGCGCACCGCCGGCCCCGCGCTCGGCGGGCCGGCAGCCTGTCCGCCGCACCCCCGGCCCGGCCCTGACGTCGACCACGGTCCGCGCGGGTCAACCCAGTTCGCGGAACCAACGGACGACGGCGGCGGTGCCCAGGCGGTTGGAGTCCGAGTGCGTCACCTCGGGGCCGAAGCGGGTGACCCGAACGTCCGCCCCGGCCGCGCGCAACGCGGCCCGGCAATGCGCCGTGTTCGCGGGTGCGGCCTCCTGGTCGTCGACCGCCACGTACAGCCGTACCGGCACCCCCGGGCGCCAATTCGTGCACACCGAGTCGGTCTCCCGCAGCGCGGCGGCGAACGCGCCGGTGGGTCGCTCCAACAGGGCCCGCCCGGGTCCGGTGAGCAGGGCGTCGATGTTCTCCGGGGTCCCCCGCAAGACCTCGGTGGGGGTGTGCGAGCCGTCCAACAGGCCCTCGATGGTGTCCGCGTACAGCGGCTGGAAGACGTCGGCCGGTCGGTCGTAGACGTGGTGCAGGCGGTTGTAGGAGACCAGTAGCAGGCTCGCGTAGATCACGCTCGCCTTCTCGTCCAGGTCGCCGCGCAGCAGCGCGGGCAGTTCGGCGCGGCGGAAGTCGTAGGCACCGCTGATCGGCGCGATCGCGCCGACCCGGAAGAACGCGTCCGCGCCGGACCGGAGCGCACGGGCCAGTCCGAGTGCGGCGGAGGCGCCCTGGGAAAACCCGCTGACGTACACCTCCCGTTCCAGACTTCGTCCGCGCGAGTCGGCGAACGACCTTGCCGCGCGCAGCAGATCGAGCGAGGCGGTGGTCTCCGACGGGATGTCCATCCACGGGTGCGGGCCCGGGCCCTCGCCCTGACCGAGGTAGTCGGGCATGGTGGCGGCGAATCCGGCCGAGGCGAACGTCAGCGCGGGCGCGATGCCCCACGTGTCCTCGGCGGTGGACGGCGCGTCGCGCCGGTACAACTCGGTGCCGTGCGTGAACGACACCACGCGCAGTCGTCGATCCGCGCTCGCCGGAAGCGCGAACAGACCGGTCGCGGTGGTGGGTCGGCCGGTCGCGTCCACGGTGCGGTAGACCAGCCGGTACAACGTGACGTCGTCGCGGACGGTGCCCGGATCCCAGCGGTCGTCGCGCAGTTCCTGCCGGGCCTGCCCGGCGGTCACGGTCCGCAACTCGACGAAGTCCACGAGCGTGCCGCGCCCGAGCCGGTCGACGGCCGCCTGCGACGCGGCAGGCGTGGCGGGCGCGGCAGGCGCCGCGGCCCCCGCGGTCGCGGTGACCGTCGCGCTGAGCAGGCCGGCCAGGACGAGCGCCGCCGTGAGCCGGCGAGTGGCAGAGCCGGCGGTGGAGGTCGGGGCACCGGCGCGCGGTGCCGTACGGGAGTTCCTGCCTGGTGTGTCGAACCCTCGATTTCCCATGCCTCGACGCTAGGCATTCGGCGAGCGGGCGAACATCCGGACAGCGGGGAGGGCGGGATCCGGGCACGCCCGGGCCGAACCCGGGGGCATACCCGATGGACGCGCGGGTCGAAGTGTGCTCGGGCCGGGCCCGGCCGCCCGCGACGACACACGCCGGTGTCGGAAACGTCCCCCCGCGCCCGGTCCGGCGCTGCTGGAATGGAAGCGGACACCGCGCTGCGCGGTGGCGGAGCCCGAGCACCGCCGTCCGGCACACGAGGGAGCGACCCATGACGACCCGACACCCGCCCCGGCGGACCACGTCCACCGCGCGCACCGGCCGGGCGCCCGGGGCCTGGCCCGTACTCGGGCACCTCCCGCACCTGCTGCACGCCCCGCTGCGCTTCCTGGGCTCGCTGCCCGCGCACGGTGAACTGGTCGAGATCCGGCTCGGCCCACGCCCCGCGTTCGTGTTGTGCCATCCCGAACTCGCCCGGCAGGTAATGAGCGACGGCCGCACCTTCGACCGGGTCGGGCCGCTGTACGAGGGTTCGCGCGCGGCCCTGGGCAACGGTCTGGCCACCTGCCCGCACGCCGACCACCGGCGGCAACGCATGCTGATGCAACCCGCGTTCCGGTCCGAACACCTGCCCGGCTACGCCGACGCGATGCGGCGGGAGATCGGCGTGGCGCTGGAGCACTGGCGACCGGGCCGGGTGCTCGACATGGTCGACGAGATGTTCGCGCTCACCACGACCGTGGCGGTCCGCACCCTGTTCGGCGGCGGCATCACCGATCGCGACATCGCCGAACTGCGGGACAGCCTGGACACCTTCCTCAAGGGCGTCTACCTGCGCGCGCTGCTGCCCGCCGTCGACATCCTGCCCACCCCGGGCGCCCGGCGCTACACCCGGGGCCTGGCCACATGGCGGACCCACGTAACGCGGATCGTCGGCGAGCGCCGTGCGGACGACGCCGACGGCGGGGATCTGCTGGGTCGTCTGATCGCCGCCCGGGACGAGGCGGGCGGAGCGCTCACCGAGCGGGAACTGCACGATCAGGTCGCGGTGTTGATCCTGGCCGGCGCCGAGACCACGTCGTCCGCACTGTCCTGGGCGCTGCATCTGGTCGCCGCGCATCCCGAGGCGGAGGCGGCGCTGCACGCCGAGGTCGACGCCGTCCTCGACGGGCGCGTGGCCGGTCCCGACGACCTGCCCCGACTGGAGTGGACCGGCCGGGTGATCCGCGAAGTGCTGCGGCTGTACCCACCGGCCTGGGTGCTCCCGCGCACCAGCACGCGCGAGATCGAGGTGGCCGGCCGCCGGCTGCGCGCCGGCAGCACGCTCGTGTTCAGCCCGTACATCCTGCATCGTCTCCGGGAGTTCCACCCCGAGCCGGAGCGCTTTTGCCCGGAACGCGACCAGGCCGACGGCTTCGCCTCGGGGGCCTGGTCGCGCGCTTCCTTCGTGCCCTTCGGTACGGGTCCGCACAAGTGCATCGGCGACACGTTCGCGTTGACCGAGGCCACGCTCGCGCTGGCCTCCATCGCGGGCCGCTGGCGCCTGCGCCCGGCCTCGGGTACCCCGGTCCGGGCCACCCCGCGCAGCGTGTTGACCCCCAGCGCCCTCCCGATGCATCTGATCCGCCGCTGAGCCGCACCGCCCGACTCCCGTAGCCGGCAGGGTCGTTCGTTCAACCGTGGGCGGCCACGCACTCCCCCACGGCATCGAACAGCAGCGTCCAGTTGGCCGGCACGCGCCGTACCGCGAAGGTCAACTGGAAGCGGACCACCGCCCACTCGTCGGGGTGCGCGCCGGCGCCGTGGGCACGCACCACCTCGAGGGCGTGGTCGAGGCACTCGACCGGGTCGTCCTCGTCGAACCCCAGTCGCGCGTAGGCCCGACGCACGTGGTCCGGCATGGACAGCGACTCGTCCCACCCGGCCACCGCGTCGAGCAGGTAGAGCAGGTGACTTCCCGGAGCGGGGAGTTCGCCACGCAGTCGAGCCGTGTCGAATTCCCGGTCCGCGTCCTGCGCCACCAGGTCCGAACCCTGAACGGCCCAGGCGACCAGGTCCATCCAGTAGGCCGGTTCGTGCAGGCCGTCGGTCTGCCGGATGTGTTCGCTCGCGAACACCGCCATCGCGTCCGGGTCGTCGATCAACGGCGAGACGACCATGTCGCTCGTGCCGTCGAAGCCGAAGTAGTGGCGCCGCCCGTCGAGGACGAGCGACTCGATGCCGGCCACATGGCCGGTTCGTCCGGGCAGCGGGTCGAAGCGCCTGGCGGGATCGGGGTTCATGTCGACGACGGTAGCGACGATCACCGACGCCGCCGCCCCCGACCCGCGCCACCGCGGCCCCGCGACCCGGCGTGCGCGGCCGGTCGACGCACGCGGCTCGGCCGCCGGCCGCCTCGCTCACGCCTCGCGTCGGTGCAGGTCCCCCAGTACCGCCAAGTCGGCCTCGGTCAGCCGCAGCGCGCCGGCGGCCACGTTGGCGACCAGGTGGTCCGGGTTGCCGGTGCCGGGTATGGCCAGCATGTGCGGCCCCTGGTGCAGCGTCCAGGCGATCCGGACCTGCGCCGCGCTCACCCCGTGCGCTCGCGCCACCTCCAGCACCTCGGCCGCCTCGGTGTTGACTGCTCCGACCTGGCGCCCGGTACCGGCGATGGCGTAGAACGGTACGAACGCGATGCCCTGTTCACCGCAGGTGCGGACGAACTCGCCCTGGTCGGCCCGCATTCCGATGCCGTACGGGTTCTGTACACACACCACCGGCGCGATCGCGCGTGCCTCGGCCAGTTGCTCGGGGTGGATGTTGGAAACGCCCAGGTGTCGGATCAGACCGGCCGCACGCAGGTCGGCCAGTGCGCCGAAGCGCTCCGCGATCGAGTCGGTGCCCAGGACACGCAGGTTCACCACGTCGAGGTGATCACGGCCGAGTTGGCGCAGGTTCTCCTCGACCTGGCCGCGCAGTTGCGCCGGCGTCCTCGCGTGCGGCGCCCAGTGACCCGCCGCGTCCCGGCCGGGTCCGACCTTGGTGGTGATCACCAGGTCGTCCGGGTAGGGGGCGAGCGCCCGGTTGATCAGTTCGTTGGCGGAGCGCAGCGGCGAGAAGTAGAAGGCGGCGGTGTCGATGTGGTTCACCCCGAGTTCGACGGCGCGGCGGAGCACGCCGATCGCCCGCTCCCGATCGCTGGGCACCGCGTCGGCCGCGAGCGCCTCGCCGTCCTGCGTCAGGCGCATCGCGCCGAATCCGATCCGGTTGATCGTCAGGTCGCCGAGCGTCCAGGTGCCCGATTCCGTCGCGGTGATCGTCTGTGTGGTCATGGCGGCATGATCCTCGGGGGCTAGGCTGATCACCATCGATTAAGGTATATCCGAATCCTCAGGGGTGGAGATGTCGGCGAAGCTGGCGTTCTCGGCGGGTGATCTGGCCCGGATGCGGTTCGCCGTCTCGCCGATGTGGGAGGTCGGCCCCAGCTTCCGGCTGCTGTGCTCCGGCGCCGCCCACGCGATCCACCGGCCCTGGATCGAGCAGGTCCGCCCTCGCGTGGCGGCCGCCGGGCTGGACCGGGGCCGACTCGCCGAGCTGATCCCGCCGTCGGGCTACGTGCCCGACTTCCTCAACCCGGCGCCCACCGGGCCGACCTCCACCCTGGCGGCGGAACTGGCCGAGATCGTGGCCACTCCCGTCGCCTCGGTACGCCGCGACCTGGATCGGCTGCGCCACGAGCGCGGCGGGCTGGGCCCCAGGACCGAGGCCCTGTACGCCGATCCGCGTGCCCGGCTGGCCCGGGTCGCGGAGGAGATCGAGACCTATTGGGAGTTGGCGCTCGCGCCCTACTGGGCGCGGATCCGGGCGGTACTCGACGCCGATGTCTTCCACCGGGCCCGGCAGGTCGCCGAACGCGGGGCCGGTCGGCTCCTCAACGAGCTGCACCCGTCGGTCAGTTGGGACGACGACACGTTGCGGCTGGGTCGGCGGGAGCGGGCGCTGTCCCGGCGCACGGCGGGCGCGGGACTGCTGCTGATCCCGTCGGTGTTCACCGGACCGGACCCGTTCACCCGGGTCACCCCGCCCGAGCCACCGCAACTGGCCTATCCGGCCCGGGGCATCGGCGGGTTGTGGACCCCGCGTCCGGTCACCGGCACCGAGGCCCTGGCCGCCGTCCTGGGCCGCTCGCGCACCCTGTTGCTGAGCGAACTGGACACTCCGGCCTCGACCACCGAACTGGCCCGGCGAACCGGGCTCTCCGCGGCGGCGGTGTCCCAGCAGTTGACCGCGCTGCGCGACGCGGGCCTGGTCACCGCGCACCGGGCCGGCCGCGTGGTCCTGTACGCCCGCACGACGATCGCCGAATCCTTCCTGACCGCCACGTCCCGGTGACCGACCGGGGCGGGCGTCCACTCGGGCGCCCTCGGTCAGCGTTCGGCTTCGTCGTCCGCGTCGCCGCGCGGCCAGACCGCGATCGCGATCAGGACCGCGGCCCACACGCCCAGCGGCACGATCGGCCAGTAGCCGATCAGCTCCCCCTTGAGCACGCAGCGTGTTCCCCACACACCGGTGAGGATCACCGCGCCGCCCAGCCAGTAGCGCCACTCCTGAAGCCACTCGCGCAGGTCCCGGCGATCCCGCTCGGCCCGCGTGGTCGCGACCGTGGCCGCGCGTGGCCGCGCGGCGGGCAGGTCCGCGGTGAGTTCCGCGAGTTCACCGAGCACGGAGGCGGCCGCGGCGCGCGTCGCGCGCTCGTCGTACTCGCTCCGGTCCAGTCGACCCTCGGCGTAGCCGGCGGCGAGCCGGGCCAGTGTGGTGTCGCGATCGTGATCGGACGCGCGCATGGCGTGATCGAGTCGAGCATCCACGACAATCTCCTTCCGGGCGGACACCGAGTCTTTAGAATACAGTCGTATCCAAAACTTGTCAGGGGGGATCGATGCCCAAGATCGTGGACCGCGACGCGCAACGGCGGGCGATCGGGGCCGCGCTGCTGGAATTGGTGTCCCGCAACGGCCTCGACGAGGTCAGTGTGCGCACGGTGGCCGCCGCCGCCGGGCGCTCCGCCGGCGCGGTCCAGAAGTACTTCCGCACCAAGGACGAAATGCTGGGCTTCGCCGCCGAGTTGGCCGGCGAGGCGGTGGAGCGGCGGTGGGCCGAGGTGGATCCCACCGGGCCGCCGCATGAGGTGTTGCGCCGCCTGGTGCTGACCACCCTCCCGCTGGACGCCGCCCGGCGCGCCGAGGCGACCGTGCGCTTCGCCTTCGTCACCCGCGCCGTCCACCACCCCGGTCTGGCCGCGACCCAGCGTGAGATCGACACCGACATCCGCGCGGCGCTGGCCGACTGGCTCGGTTCCGCCGCGCTGCCCGCGCACGGCCGGGACGCGTGCGAACGCATCGCCGACGCGATCATCGCGTTGTCCGACGGCCTGGCCATGCGCATGCTCTACACGCCGGACGCGGAGGCCGAATTGCTCCCCGCCCTGGACAACGCCCTGCGCGCCCTGCTCGGCGACCACTGATCGCCGACCCCGCCCGCAGGGTGACCGGCACCACCGGAATCGTGCGCCCGAAGGGTGGCCGAATCCCGGATTTTGTGCGCCGAGTGCCGCGTGCGAGAGTGGTTCACGGAGCCCGAACCGGCTCCCGGACGAGGCACGCCGTACCCGGTTGAGACAAGACGGTGTCAGGGAGCGTGCCTGTCATGGCTTGGATCGTCCTGATCATCTCCGGTGTCCTGGAAGCCGTCTGGGCGACGGCACTCGGCAAGTCCGCCGGATTCAGCAAACTCTTCCCGACCATGGTGTTCGGCATCGGCCTGACCGCGAGCATGGCGGGCCTGGCGTACGCCCTGCGCGAGCTGCCGGTCGGCACCGGCTACGCGGTGTGGGTGGGCATCGGCGCGGTGTTGACCGTCACCTACGCGATGCTCTTCGACGGCGAGGCGTTCTCCGTCGTCAAGGTCCTGCTGCTGGCCGGCATCGTCGGCTGCGTGATCGGCCTGAAGGTCCTGCACTAGGCCCTGTCCGGCATCGGTGGGTCGGGCCTCGCCCACGCGAGGCCCCACCCACCGGCCCGGTGTCCCGGTCAGTCGATCCGCAACTCACCCATCGCGCTCCACCCGTTCGCGTCCGGGATCACCGTGCTCACGATCTCCGGCGTGTGCCGGATCAGCGGACGGATCTGCTCCAGGGCCGCCTTGAAGTGGTCGGAGTTCACGTGCGCCGCGGCAGCGTCGTCACGGAACGCCTCGACCAACACGTACGTGTTGGGGTCCTCGACGCTGCGCGACCACTCGAACCACAGGTTGCCCGGCTCGCCCCGGGTGGCCCGGGTGAACGCCTCGACGTGCTGCGGCCACTCGTCGGCGTGTTCGGGCTTCACCGGAAACTTCACCACGATGAAAATCATTGGGTAACTCTAGGTCATCGCGCCTGCGCACAGGGGCGTACACCACCACCCCGGCGGCGACCCGCGGAACGCGTCGCGAACGGCCGACCCATTCGGCCGCACCGACCCGCGCGGGCGTACCGGCGCTCACCGGTCGACCGCCGGCACCGACACCGGGACCGCGACGAGCCGGCCGGTGCGCGGACCCTCCGTCGCGTCGGCCATGCCGTGCCATTCGGTGGCGACGACGAACAGCGTCCTCCCGTCGGGACCGCCGAGAGCGCACGAGAAGCAACCCCGGTCCAGTTCGACCGTCCGCAGCACCTCGCCCCCTTCCCGAACCCGCACACACCGCTCGTTGGGCACGTCCGCGTACCAGACCGCGCCCTCGGCATCGACGCAGATCCCGTCCGGAACGCCGTCGCCGAGGTCTGCCCACACCCGGCGATTCGACAACCCGCCGTCGACCGCGATGTCGAACGCGGTGAGGCGGTTGCCGTACGACTCGGCGACGATCAGCGTCGAGCCGTCCGGGGTCACCGCCATGCCGTTGGGAAAGGCGACGTCGTCGGCCACCCGCCGGACCGATCCGTCCGTGGCGATCACCGCGATGAACCCCGGCCGGAACGCCTGCCCCGCCGACAGGTCGAACCCGATCCCGTTGACGTACGCGTTGCCCCGTCCGTCCACCACGATCTCGTTGAAACCGTCCCCGACCGCGCCCAGATCGGCGTACTCCAGCAACGACCCGTCCGCCTCGAGGGTCACCACGCGTGCCTCGCTGGACGAGACGATCAGCAGCCGCCCGTCCGGCAGCCGATCGATGCACATCGGCATCGACGGAAACGGCACCCGCACCACCACCTCGCCCACACCGTCGGGCGCGACCGCGAGCACCTCCTGGGCACCCCAGTCGGAGAACCACAACCGGCCCTCGAACCACCGCGCCGACTCACCGAAAGCAATGTTCTCCCACAGGACGGTCCACTCGGACATGCGTCACGACTCCTAGGTCGACCCGAGGCGGGCCGCCGTCGGTGTCGACGGCGGATACCCGCTCTCCCGGGGTAGACCCCGACACACCCGAGAACTCATCGCCGAGCAAGCGCCCCGCGCGTCGTACCCGAAGCCACCTCCGGGAAGGCCGCCGAGGACCGTCGAAGAGCCTGCCGCCGCGACCGCGCGGGGGCGGATCGGCGAACGCCGCCGCGTACCGACCGCCCGAGGAACCGATTGTCCCGGCATGGAGAGCACGGCGGAAATCCGCCGCTCGCCGACATCGACGAATCCCGGGACCGATGACGCGCGACCGACGTCCCGGCAGTCCCGGCACAATGCCCGGCCGCAGCGCCCTTCCGGGCCGGCCGGGAGGACGAGGTCGTCAGGCCAGGCGCTTGGCGAAGATGTACTCGGTGCTGCCCGGCGGGTAGTCCGGCACCGTGCCGACGAGTTCGTAGCCCTGTTTCCGGTAGAACTCCGGCGCCTGGAACTCCCAGGTCTCCAACCGCACATGCCGGCAGTCGCGCTCGGTCAGCGCGATCTTCTCGGCCCGGGCCAGCAGTTCCCCGCCGAGGCCGGTGCCGCGCCGGGTGGAATCGACCCACAGGAGGTCCACGTGCAGCCAGTAGGCCCACGTGTATCCGGCCAAACCGCCGATGATCGTGCCGTCGTCGTCGAGGGCGAACAGGTGCAATGCCACCTCGTCCTCGGCATCGGTCCCCTGGAGCCTCGCCAAGTGCGGCGACGCCGCGACATTGGTGTCGCCGAGCTGCTGCCCGAGCCAGGCTCGGCGTTCCGCGTCCACATTCGCTTCGAACTGCACCACGCACTCACCTTAGCCGGACGCGCGGCCCACGACGACAGTGCGCCGTCCGACGGCGTCGCGAGTGCGGGTCCGACGGCGTCGCGTGCGCACGACACAGCAACACGCCCACCCCGCCCGGCACATGGCCGCCGGTCGGGGGCCTCGCACGGAACCGCCGACCGAACGCACCCTCAGCGGCCGTCCACCGCGTACCAGACCGCCGTGTCGCCCGGCAGGATCCCGCCCCCGGGCAACGCGCCGCCGGCCGGCAACACCGCGCCGTACTCGGGCAGCCGGACCGGCTCCGCGCCCGAATTCACCGCGCACACCAGCGCGTCGCCGCGCCCGAACACCAACGTGCCCTCGGGCGAATCGAGCCTGCCGAACGGGTGCGGCGGATCCTCGAACAGCTCCCGGTGGTGCGTCCCAGTGGTGTCCGAAAACAGCTCGTTGGACCCGGTCAGCGTCTCGCTCGGATTCAGCGACGCGGGACGGCGGCGTCGAGGGTGGCCGCGTCGTGCGCGCCACCTCGGCGTTGCGGTCCTGCGCCATCCAGGCCGAAGTCGCGCGGGTAGCGGGCAACCACCGAATCGGGTCCGTCGTACAACCGCGCGCGCAGTTCGGCGGACGCGTGGTCGAACCTGGGCAGTGTGTCGACACGGCGGAACGACGCGTATCGGCCCCGGTTCTCGGCGTCGAAGTAGTAGAAGCCCGCCTCGGCGGAGTCCGGTTCGGCCCGGCCCTGGCGGAACCACTCGCTCGGCGTGGTCTCGGCCGCGCGCGAGGCCGGCCGGCGGGTCCCGCACGACGTCTCGGTGGTGGGTTACGACGACTCCTACCTCGCGGCGCACAGCGACCCGCCGCTGACCACCGTGCAACAGCCCATCGAGCAGATGTCCACCGCGATCGCGACCGCGATGTGGCAACGGCTCCAGGGCTACCACACCCCGCACGTCGACCACCGCTTCGCGCCCCGTCCGGTCGCGCGCGACTCCACGGCCGCCGCCCCGCCGCACCGGGACTGACCCCCGAGCGCGAGCACCGACGTACTACACGATCCGCCGCGGCCGGGCTTCCAGGCCCGGCCGCGGCGGATCGCGCGTCAGGAGCCCCGCACCCGGCCCAGCGTGTGGAGCATGTATCGATCCCGGTCGTAGGGATCGGGCCCGGTCCGGGCCCGGATCGGGATCGGATGGCCGGTGAAGGCGCGATATCCCTCGAACTCACTGACCAGGACGCCCTCCCCCCGGCTCGACTCGGGCAGCCGCCGGGTGACCCCGTGCAGCTCGGCGGCCGGGATCGTGCCCCGTACCAGGCAGCGGTCGCCCCGCGTGGACTGCTCCTCGGGCACCGCCCGCGCACCCGCCGGCAGCGCCGAGACCGCCCCGACGCTCGTCACGGGTGCCTCCAGCTCGAACCGGTGCGTCGGTTCGAACACCCGCGTGCCCGCGCGTTTGAGCGCGTCGCCGACGACCAGCGGTGTGACGTTCCGGAAGTCGCCCGCCGCACTGAGCGGGCTCGCGAACCCGGTCCGGGTCAGCGTCACCGCGCAGTCCAACACCTCCCAGCCCCGGATGCCCTGAGTCCCGTCCGCTGCTCCGTTGCAGGTTCCGTCGCGGATTCCGTTGCAGATTTCGTTGTGGATTCCGTTGCGACTCGCGTTGCAGCTCGCGTTGCAGGAGTCGTCCACCGCTCACCCGCGAGGCGGCCTCCGGTCCCCGGAAAAGCCCAGGAGGGTCGCCGAACAGGCCGCCGGCGGGAGCTCGCCACGGCGGCCGTCCCCGAGGTCTGCGCACCGGCCGGCACCGACCACGTCCCGCGCACGCTGTGCGCGCTCGCCACCCTCGACCACGTCGGCTCGCGAACCGGCCCGGCCCGAACGGAATTCACCGCCACGGAGAACATCGACCCGGACGGCCGCCCCGGCCTCCGCTTCACCCAAGGCCCGCACCCCGAACCCGCGCGCGGAACCCGCGCCCGGAACCCGCGCCCGAACCACGATCCGGCCCGGAGGCCGGGCGCTCACCCCGTGGCCCGCTCCCCGATCACGATCCGCGCGATCAACTCGCGGCGACTGGTCACCCCGGCCTTGGTGAACACGGCCTTCAGATGGTCCTGGACGGTGTACGGCGTCATCGCCAGGGCACGGGCGATCTCCTTGGTGTCGCAGCCGCGAACGGCCAGCAGCGCCACCTCCTGCTCGCGACCGGTCAACCCGTAGGCGGCCAGATACAGCGGCATCGTCTCGGCCGGCGAAGCCGGCGAGGCCACGACTCCGACGTGGCCGTCGGCGAGGCCGTCCAGGAGCGAGGCGTGCAGCACGAACCAGCGTCCGTCACGGGTGCGCACCCGGACCTTGGCCGACGAGACGGGCACCCCGGACGCGGCCAACCGAGCGTGCTCGGAGACCACCGCGAACGCGGTCGGCACCGAGAGCGCGCCGACCGCGTCGTCGGCGAGCTCGGCGAGCAGGCACTGCGCCCGCTCGTCGGCGGCCACCAGACCGTTCCCGGGCCCGAGCACGACCATCGCGGGCGCCTGATCGCCCGACGCCGCCGGCGCGGCGACCCGGTGGCACGCGCGCAGCGCGTTGCCGATGTGCCGGGCCGCGACGTCCGCCAGATCCCGCTGCCGGCCCAGGTACGGACCACGATCCGCCGCCCGCATGAACGCCGCACAGCCCCACATGCCGCCCCGCGTGTCGAAGACGGTGCGCATCTCGTCCCCGAAGCCGGCCGGTGCGATCTGTTCCCGGAATCGAAGGCTGCGCTCGGGCCGGCCCCGGGTCGCCCGGTCCAACGTCTCGGCCCGAAGCCCGCTGTGCCGGATCTTGGGAAAGGTGCTCACGTCGTCGTGCCAGACCTCCAACCGCACCGCGGCGTGGAAGCCCTCCAGGCTCAGATCGTCACTCAGCACCGAGGTGACCAATCCGGTCGCCGGGTCCGCGGTATGCCAACACACCGCGTCGAACTCCAGTACGTCGCGCAGCAGTTCGTCGGACCGGCGAAAGATCGCGTCGGCCTCCAGGCCCGCCCCGGCCAGTTCACGCAGGCCCTCGATCGCCCGCCGCGCACTCACGCCACGTGATGCCATGGCGCGAACGTAACACGCAGGCAACGACCGCGTCCGCAGAGCGACCGTCGGGGCGGACGCCGGGGGTCGACACGCGGTCTCCCGCAAACCTCCCAGGGATCTGGGATATCGCCGTACCGATGACGATCGCGAGGATGTCCACACGTGTTCCGCGACACCGTGTCCGGTTCGGAACGGACCGCGCGCTCCCCCCGGGACGCCGAGCCGCCCTGTGGATCCCCGCCCCGGACCGGGATCCGCAGGGCCTTCGTCGTACGGCGACACCCGGCCGCGCCCGTGTCCCCGACCGCGGCATCGCCCGATCACACTCGCCGCCACCCGCGACCCCCTGAGGCGATCCTCGAGCGCCACGCGACCCGCGCGGCGGCCTGGCCCACCCATGCCCGGTCGGTCGGTCGACCCCGGCCACCGGAACGAGGAGTCGGAGGTCCCCCATCACTCGCGAGCACACCACCCCCCGCGTCGGGTGCGCATCCGCACGGTCGACACGACCGCGCTGCCGATCTTCCTCACCATGCTCGACCGCGCGGCGGCCTGGCCGGCCGCCTCCGGTCGCGAGGGCCAATGGGGCACCGAACCGTGGTCCACCCGTCCCGAGGCCGTGCGACGCGTGGACAAGGTCCTGCGCCACGGCCACGCCCGACTGGCCGAGATCGACGGTGAACCGGCCGGCGGCTGCGTCGCCTCCGACACACCCTCCGAGTACATCCCGGCGGCCGACGAACCCGAGTGGTTCGTCAACCTCCCGGTCACCGACCGGCGCTTCTCCGGAGCGGGCGTCGGCGCCGCGCTGATCGAGGACGTACGCCGTGAGGCGACCCGTCGCGCCGTCGACCTGATCCGGGTCGACTGCTACGCAGGCGGCGACGCTGCGCTCGTCGAGCAGTACAAGGCGCTCGGCTTCACTCCTCTCTCGCAGTTCGAGGTCGACCGCCCCGGATAGCCCCCCTGGTCCGGCCGGTTGCTCGGGCTGTGCCTGAACTCCCGGCAGCCGTAACGCTCCACGATCGCGACTCGCGATCCGCGACCGCGACCGCGAACACACCCTGAGCGCGGGGGACGACCTCCGGCCGGACTCCCCCGCGCCCGACTCGACCGTCCGCCCGACCGCGTGCCCGCCACTCGCGCAACCGGGCGCCCCGCCGCTCGCACGGCCGCCCGTGCGGCCGCTTGCGTAACCACCGATCGACGCTGCGCGACCCGTGGGCAAGTACCGGTAACCACGCGGAAGTTACTCACGAGTATGCCGTGACTTGTCACGCGATCACGCCTAGAACTTGTTCCCACTCCGTCCCAGAGTGAGGAACGTCACATGAGCGATTCCGCCATGCGCAGCAACAGTTCCAAGGGTTTCTCGCGCCGCACTTTCGTCACTGGAACCGGTTCCATCCTCGGCGTCGCGGCCCTCGCCGGCCGCGCCGGCGCGGCCCAGTCGACGGCGGCTGCCTCCGCCGCCTCGATCCCCTCCGGGGCACGCGTCCCGGCCCTGGTGATCGGCACCGGGTACGGCGGCTGTGTCGCCGCACTGCGTCTGGCCCAGGCAGGCGTCGACGTGCACATGATCGAGATGGGAATGTCCTGGGACACCCCCGGCCCGGACGGCAAGATCTTCGCCAACACCACCTCCCCCGACGCCCGTTCCTTCTGGCTCCGCACCAAGACCAAGCAACCGCTGAGCAACTTCCTCGGCTTCCCGATCGACCGGGACATCCCCAGGTACACCGGCATCCTGGACGCCGAGGAGTTCGCCGGCATCACCGTCTACCAGGGCCGAGGCGTCGGCGGCGGTTCGCTGGTCAACGGCGGCATGGCGGTGACCCCCAAGCGGGAGAACTTCGGCGCCATCCTGCCCTCGGTGAACGCCGACGAGATGTACAACACCTACTACCCGCGCGCCAACGCCGGTCTGGGCGTGGCCACCATCGACCCGGCCTGGTTCGACACCACCGCCTGCTACCAGTACGCCCGGGTCGGCCGCAAACACGCCCAGCGCTCCGGCTTCCCGTTCGTGTTCGTGCCCACCGTGTACGACTGGGACTACATGAAGCAGGAGGCCGCCGGCGTCGTCCCCAAGTCCGCGCTGGCCGGTGAGATCCTCTACGGCAACAACTACGGCAAGAAGTCCCTGCAGAAGACCTACCTCGCCCGGATCCGGGACACCGGCCGGGTCACCATCTCCTCACTGCACAAGGTCACTTCGGTCTCCCCGGCGGCCGGCGGCGGCTACACCGTGGTGATCGACCGGATCGACACCGGCGGTGCCACCACGGTCACCAAGACCGTCGTCGCCGACAAGGTCTTCTTCGCCGCGGGCAGCGTCGGCACCAGCAAGCTGCTGGTCCGGCTCAAGGCCACCGGAGCACTGCCCGCCCTGAACGGCGAGATCGGCCAGGGTTGGGGCGACAACGGCAACGTCATGTGCGGCCGGGCCAACCACCTGTGGGATCCCACCGGTTCCCTCCAGTCCTCCATCCCCACCGGCGGCATCGACAACTGGAACGCCGGCGGCGCGTTCGCCGAGGTGGCCCCGCTGCCCACCGGCATCGAGACCTACGCCTCGTTCTACCTGTCGATCACCAAGAACCCGAACCGCGCCCGGTTCTCCTGGAACGCGGCGACGGGCAAGGTCGACCTGAACTGGCAGTCCTCCTGGAAACAGCCGTCCATCGACATGGCCAAGACCATCTTCGACAAGATCAACGCGAAGGAGGGGACGATCTACCGGACCGACCTCTTCGGCACGTACAAGATCTGGGGCGACCACCTCACCTACCACCCACTCGGCGGCGCGGTGTTGACCAAGGCCACCGACAACTACGGTCGCCTGCACGGCTATTCCGGGCTGTACGTGATCGACGGCGCGCTGATCCCCGGCAACACCAGCGTCAACCCGTTCGTCACCATCACCGCCCTCGCCGAACGCAACATCGAGAAGATCATCGCCACCGACCTGTGACGCCGGCCTGACCGCGCGCCCCGGTGAGCCCTCACCCCCCGGTGCGAGCACACTCCCGGGGCCGTCCGGAGCACTCCGGCCGGCCCCGGACCACACACCGCGCGGCCGACGTCGCGGCGCCCCGCGGCACGCGGCATCATGTGCGCGTGATCACCATTCATCTGAAGTACGAGATCGACGCCGACAAACTGGCGGACTTCGAGGAGTACGGCCGGCGCTGGGTCGGCCTGGTCAACCGCTTCGGCGGCACCCACCACGGCTACTTCCTGCCGAGCGAAGGCGACAGCGACATCGCCTACGCGCTCTTCTCCTTCCCCGGCTTCGCCGCCTACGAGCGGTACCGCGTCGACAGCGCGACCGACCCCGAGTGCCAGGACGCGATCCGACTCGCCCGCGAGACCGGTTGCATCAAGCGCTACGAACGCCGCTTCCTGCGCCCGCTCGACGCCGGCTCCTGACCCGGCGATCGCGGCGTCGACCGACCACCGTCGGGAAGCTCCCGTGCCACACCGGGCCGGCCCCGCGACGAGATGCGGCGTCACGCCGGGGACCGACGGCGCCCGATCTCAGCACCGGTGGGACATCGCCTCTCAGTGCCGGTGGGACATCGTCGACTCGGAGACCAGCAACCGCAGCAACTCGTCCCGTCCCCCGCGCCGGAAGGCCTCCCGCTGCCGATCGGCCGCGGTCCCCTCCCGCATCAGCCGGTGCACCAGCGCGTCGACCTGACGGGCGTCCCCGGTATCCGCCAAAGCCGGGGTGACGTACTCGATCAACCGACCGACCAGCTCACCGGCCTTGAGGCGGTGCGGCGTGTACGGGTCGACCAGCACGTCGGTCAGACCGTGCCGCGCGGCGTACCACTGCGCCGCCGCGACGAGCTCGGGGGCGGGTCGAGGCGACGGCTGCCCGGCCGTCGCCTCCCGCAGCACGGTGGTCACCAGAGCCCGGACGATGCCGGCGAGCATCACCGCGTCGTCCACCCTGAGCTGCACGTCCATCGCCCGGACCTCGACCGTGGGATAGCGGTCGGAGAGCCGGATCTGCCAGTAGACCCGGGCCCGGTCGCGCAGCACGCCCGCGTTCAGCAGGTCGTCGATCCTGGCGTCGTAGTCGTTCGCGTCGACGAAGGCGGGCGGGACCCCACTGACCGACCAGCGGCCGAAGACGATCGTGCGCCAACTCGCGAAGCCGGTGTCGCCCCCCTCCCACAGCGGAGAGTTCGCGGACATCGCCACCAGCAGCGGCAGCCACGGGCGCAGCCGATTGAGCACGGTCACGCCGGCGTCCCGATCGGGGACCGCGACATGGACGTGCATCCCGTTGATGAACATCTCGTCGACCAGGCGCGGGGCGTCCGAATGCAGCGACCGGTAGCGGATCCGGTCGGTGACCTCGGCCGGGGGGCCGGGGCCGAAGGGCGAGGACCCGGACGCGACCAGGACGCATCCCGCCTGTTCGGCCGCGGCGGCCACCGAGTGACGCAGCCGCAGCAGGTGGCCGCCGACCTCGTCGAGCGTCTCGCACACCGGTGTGGCGACCTCGACCTGCATCTGCAACAACTCGGGCTGGATCTCGCCGCCGGCCACCGCCGGTTGCAGGTCCGCCGCCGCCCGAACCGTCTCGGCCATCGGCACCGGCAGGCCGTCGACGGGATCCACGAGCAGGTACTCCTCCTCGACGCCGAGCGTGATCACGGCCGCCCCCCGACCACGACGGGCACGGCTCCGCGAGCGAGCGCGCGGCGTACGGGGGCCACCCGTTGCCCCGAGGTCGAGCACACCATCGTGGACTCCTTCCAACCGTGACCACCGACGACGCCCCGCCGCCCCCGTCGGCCGAGCGGCGTCCACCCGACGCCCATCCGCCGCGTCCCCGCCTCGACGCGTGGATCCGCGACTCGCACGCCAAGGGCGCCGCAGGCGCGGCGCCCTTGGTCGGACTCGTGACTCAGACCGGCGTCCCCTCGTCGGCACAGTCGTCGGAGAGTTTCGCGACGGGGTTTATGGTCCGCTCGACCTCGCTCATGCACGGGCCGCAGAACGTCTCCCGTCGCCGGGCGCCGTCCACATCCCGGCTGGGGGGCAACGTCACCCCGCACATCGCGACGTCCTCGCTCTCCATCGCGTGCCACACCACGCTTTGTGCGTCCTGGACCGCTCTCATCACGTGCATGTCCGCTCCCGTGTCGTGAGATCCATCGACCTCACCATGTAATCCGCTGTGGGCTCGGCCCGCACGCCCAGCGCTTCCCGGACGGCGGGTGATCCGGGGCTCCGGGCACCCGATCAGGCACAATCCCGGTCGACGGCTTGGGCCGCGCGGGTGAACGCCACCCCCGGTCTCACGCCCGGCTCACCCTCGGTGACGCGCGACACGTATCGACGCGGCACGGCGTGGCCGAGAGCGAGGACCTGCGGCTGATCTCGGTGGGTGACCCGGCGGCGTACCGGGAGGCGATCGAGGTGGGGTCGACTCTCGGGCCAGACACACCCCGGCCGGGCGCGGCGCCTCCGCGTCCCGGCCGGAGCTCCCACTCCCCGCCGGGTCCCGGTTCGCGCGCTCGAAGCGGACCGGTCGGGCTGCGTCGGGGGCGTCGGTGTCGGGGCCCACGCGATCGTTGAGCGTGGGTCAACGAAGGCGCGGCGGATCGACGTTGATCGGGAGGGTGCGCCGGTGGAGAGTTGAGGACGTCGGCGGCGCGGCCCGGTCGGGATCGGTGACTGGCCCGCCCCCACCCCATTCGAGCATCGGAGCAGCATGCCCTCCCCCACCCACCGTCGCGACGGCCTCGAAGTACGCCTGGCGAGTCGTCCCGTGGGCGAACCCCGGGCGGAGGACTTCGAGTTCGCCCGGATCGAGGTTCGCGAGCGGGAAGCCGGCGAGGTCCTCGTGCGCAACACCTGGATGTCGGTGGATCCGTTCACCCGCGAATGGATGCACGCCGACGCGTACGTGCCGCCGTTCGTCATCGGCGAGCCGCTCGCCGGCGGCGCCGTCGGCGAAGTGGTCGCCTCGCGCGCGGAGGGCCTCCCGGTCGGCACGACCGTGTCGCACTTCGCCGGATGGCGCGAGTACGCCGTGCTGGGCGCCGACGCGGTCGCCGCGGTGGACACCGCGCTCGCCCCGGTCGAGACGCACCTGGGTGCGCTGGGCAGTACCGGCCTGACCGCCTACGCGACGCTGACCCGGGTACTGCCCGTGCAACCCGGCGACGTGGTCTACGTTTCGGCCGCCGCCGGCGCCACCGGCAGCGTCGCGGGACAACCGGCCCGCCGACTGGGCGCGGCCACGGTGACCGGCTCGACCGAGGGGGCGGAGAAGACCCGACTCCTCACCGAGGAGTTCGGCTTCGACGTCGGCATCGACCACACCCGGGGCCGACTGCGCGAGGACCTCGCCCGGGCCGCCCCCGACGGCGTCGACCTGACCGTGGAACTCGTCGGCGGCGCGCACCTGGAGGCCGCCATCGACGCCGCCCGGGTCGGCGGCCGGATCGCCGTGGTCGGAGCGATCTCCGGGTACAACGCCACCGGACCACTGCCCGGACCCACCAACATCTTCGCCACCGCCACCAAGGAGCTCACCCTGCGCGGCATGGCCGTCACCTCGTACTTCGGGCTCGCCGAGGAATGGACGAAGTTGGCCGCGCCCCTCCTGGCCGACGGTACCCTGCGCACCCGGCACACCGTGCTCCCCGGCCTGCGGCGGGCCCCGGAGGCGCTGATCGCACTGCTGCGCGGCGAGAACATCGGCAAGATGCTGGTACGGCTGGAGCACTGACGCCGGCACGGTCGCGCGCCGACCCGCGACGGCCCGGAGCGTGCCCGCGATCCCCGCCGGGCGATCGCGGACACGCCCTGACGACCGCCCGCCGAGCCCACCTGAGATCATGCTCGGGCCCTGCACGACGATCTGGACGAGGATCCGTGGAACGCTACGAAATCGAGGCCTTTCTCACCCTCGTCGAGGAATTGCACTTCGGCCGTGCCGCCGAGCGGCTGCGCATCTCCACCGGCCGGATGAGTCAGACCATCGCGAAGCTGGAACGCGGAATCGGCGCCCGGCTGTTCGAGCGCACCAGCCGCCGGGTCGCGCTCACCCCGATCGGCTGCCGGTTCCACGACGACCTGCGGCCCGGCCACGAGCAGATCGAGCGGGCCGTGGGGAAGGCGATCATGGCCGCCCGGGGCTTCGACGGCCCGCTGCACGTCGGCTTCCTGGGCGCCGCCGGGGGCCAATTCCTGTTGGAGGTGATCCGTGCCTTCCGCGCCGAGCACCCGACCTCCGAGGTGGACCTCCAGGAGTTCCAGATGAACACCTCGATCGCCGGGCTGCGCGCGCACAACTCCGATCTGGTGCTGGTCACCCGCCCGTTCGCCGATCCCGATCTGGTGATCGGACCCACCCTGTGGGCCGAGACCCGCTACCTGGCGCTCCCGTGCGAGCATCCGTTGGCCTCCCGCGCCGAGATCGGGCAGGAGGATCTGGCCGATGTCACGCTGCTGCGCATGCCGGCCAACTGCCCGTCCTCGGTCGCCGAGGACCGGGTCCCCTCCCGCACCCCCGCCGGCCGGCCGATCGCCCACGGCCGGCCCGCCACCACCTTCCTGGAGGCACTCGCCCTGGTGGGTGCCGGCGAGGGCGCGTTCACCGTGGGCGACCAGGTGAACCGCTTCTACGTCCGTCCCGACGTCAGCTACGTCCGGATCGCCGACGCCCCGCCGATCGAATGGGGGCTGATCTGGCGCAAGGCCCACGAGACGGAACGGGTGCGCGCGTTCAACGACCGGGCCGTCGCGCTGAGCCGCACCCGTACCGCGTCATGACCCGGCGTCCCGCACTCCCCGCTGCTGCGCCGCCCACTGCCCGGTGATCGGGACGTCCAGCACCGCTTTGCCCCGGACTTGGCGGGACAACAGCGCGTCGGCGGCGAGTTCGGCCTGCTGCCACGGGCCCCGCCAGCCGATCTGCGGCCTCAGTCGACCCGATTCCAGCAACCCGAGCAGCACCGCGAGGTCGTCCGCGAAGGGGGTCGCGACGTTGAAGTTCTCCAGTCGGCCGCGCGCGGAGTTGGTACCGGCCACCTCGAAGTCGATGGTGGTCGGCTGCCGGGCCGCCCGGCCGATCGCCTGCACCACCCCGTCCGCCTCCAGCCGGTAGAACGCCTCGGCCAGTTGCGGCCCGCCGACGTTGTCGAGCACGCCGTACACGGGAGTCGACAACGCGCCGGGTCCGGGCACGATCTCGGCGGCGCCCAACTCCCGCAGTCCTTCGGCCCGTTCGGGCGAACCGACCGAGGCGATCACGTGCGCGCCGGCGAGCGCGGCCAATTGTACGGCGAACCGGCCGACGCCGCCGGAGGCGCCGGTGACCAGGACTCGGCGGCCGAGCACGGAGCCCAGTCGGCGGACGGCCTGGAGAGCGGTGACGCCGGCGACCGGAAGGGCGGCGGCGACGCCCAGGTCGACCGCCTCGGGGACGACGGCCAGGTTCGTGGTGTCGGCGGCGCGCAGTTCGGCCCACGCGCCGTCCCAGCCGAAGGTGACCACGCGGGTGCCCACCTCGGGTCCCGAGCCGTCGGCCGCGGCGCGCGCGACGATCCCGGCGGCGTCCCAGCCGGGGACGTGTCCGGTCGGTTCGCCGCTCGGCCGATAGGCGATCTCACCGAAGTTGAGCGAGAAGGCGGCGACCGCGACCAGTACCTGGTGCTCTCGCGGGCGCGGGTCCGGCGCGTCGGCCGCGTGCAGGCCCTGCGGGCCGTGGATGAGTGCTCGCATGTGTGCTTCCCGTGTGCTTCCCGGTCGGTCCCCGGCGCGCGGGGAGCGCGCGCCGGGGACGGGGTGGACGCCGATCACCGGTGGGTGTCGGCGAGGTGCGGTCGGTTGCCCGCGGCGACGGCCGGGGAGATCACCCCCGCGTCATTCGCGCGGTTGCGCGTCATCGGTGCCATCACCAGTCGATGGGGCAGTTCCAGTTTGCCGACGGTGAGGGGTTCGAAGAATCCGGGCATGAGGACGCTCCTGTGCGGAAAGACACCCCCGTCGCGGTCGTGACGGAGGCACCCCTCAACCCTCGTCGGCCGGCGCGAACCGAACAACGCCGGATCCGACAAGGAACGGCGCGTCGCGCTAAACGATCCGCGCCCGGTCAGGGGCGCGCACGCGCTCCGGGCATCGGGCCCTCGCGTTTGAGCGTCTCGACGATCGGCGTGGTCTCCACGCTCGTGATGCCCTCGACCGAGCCCAGCGATTCCGCGATGAAGTCGTACAGGTCCGCCGTGTCGCGACACAGCACGCTCGCCAGGAAGTTCGCGCGTCCGGTCGCGGCGGCCCCGAACACCACCCGGGGGTCGGCCGCGACGACCTCGGCGACGGCGTCGAGGGCGGACGGGCGCACATTCATCCACAGGAACGCGCACAGGCCGTAGCCCAGGTTCGCCGCGTCCGTCTCCACCTCGAAGAACAGCACGCCCGTGCCGCGCAGCAGTTCCACCCGCCGGCGCACCGCCGACTCCGAGGTTCCGCAGGCTCGGGCGAGTTCCGCGTACGAGGTGCGGCCGTCCCGGGCCAGTGCCGCGAACAGTTCGCGGTCGCCGTCCACCCACGCGGGCACCGGCGTGTCCCACGACGGCTGCGGAGCGGCCCGGGTCAACGCGTCGACCTGGGCCGGGGTGAGGCCGATGTTCTGCCCCTGCCACGTCGTCGGCCCACCGACGACCACGCGCAGCAGGCAGTACATCTCCAACCCGATCACCCCGGCCGCGCGGCCCAGTTGCCGGGACAGTTCGCCCCCCGGGGCCTCGGGCCCCTTCGCTCGGGTCACGCACATCACCTCGGTGCCGGCCGCCAGCACTTGCAACCAGGACACGTCCGGTCGCCGGCCCAGACCCTGGGCCACCGCGTCCACCGCGTCCGGCACGCACCGCACCCGCAGGACCCACGACGTCTGACCGGTGCGTCGGGTATCGGTGATCGGTACCACCCGGATCGCGCCGCTCGCGCGCATGCGGCGATAGTGCCGCAGCACGGTCGCGTCGGAGACGCCCAGCACTTCGGCGATCCGCGCGAAGGGTGCACGACCGTCGATGTCGAGCGCGTGCAGGATGGCCAGGTCGACGGCGTCGAATTCGATGGATCCCATCACCCGAAGCCTAGCAATGATGGGAATCCGCCGTATCGAAGCTTCACACTCGACCGGGTCACGCGAATACGCGACTGTTTCCGTCAGCGGCGCCGAGCGGACGACGGCCCGCGCCGCCCGCGTCTCGCCCGACCCCGTCCGGTCGGGATCCGACGCGACCCTCAGCAAAGCCATGCAGCCCATCCGACCCATCGGGTCGCCTCGGCTCGTTCCGCCAAGGAGTCATCGTGCGCAAATGGGGACCGCTCGTCGCGGTCTGTCTCGGATCGTTCATGCTGCTCGTCGACGTCACCATCGTCATCGTCGCCCTGCCGGACATGGGCGCCGACCTGGGTTCCTCGTACACCGACCTGCAGTGGGTGTTGGACGCCTACTCCCTCGCCCTGGCCGCGCTCATGCTCGGCGCCGGGTCGCTCGCCGACCGGGTCGGCCGACGGCGGGTCTTCGTCCTCGGCACGATGTTGTTCACCGCCGCGTCGCTGCTGTGCGCGCTGTCCTTGGACACGGCGACGCTGATCGCGGCGCGGGCACTGCAGGGCGTCGGCGGCGCGGCGATGTTCGCCACCACGATCGCCCTGCTCGGGCACGCCTACCAGGGCCGCGACCGAGGCGTCGCGTTCGGCGTGTGGGGATCGATCAGCGGGGCCGCCGCCGCGATGGGGCCCATTCTGGGCGGCCTGCTGACGCAACATCTCGGCTGGGAGGCGATCTTCCTGATCAACGTGCCCATCGGGGTGGCGACCGCGCTGATGGCCTGGCGGGTGCTCGGCGAGTCGCACGGGAACCGCTCGGCGCGACTGGACCCGATCGGCATGCTCACCTTCACCCTCGGCGCGGCACTGCTCACCTACGGGTTCGTCCGCGCGGGCGGAGCCGGCTGGACCGAGGGCGGGACCCTCGCCGTGTTCGCCGGCGCCGCGCTCGCGTTCGTGGTCTTCGTGGTGACCGAGGTCCGGGTCGCCGAGCCGATGATCGACCTGGCGCTGTTCCGCCGCGCGTCGTTCGGCGCGATCATGGCCGCCGGCCTGCTGATCCAGTTCGCCGCGTTCTCCGGTTTCCCGCAGATGTCGGTGTGGCTCCAGTCGGTGCTCGGGTACGGCCCGGTGGAGGCCGGACTGGCACTGTTGCCGCTGGCCGCGACCTCGTTCGTGGTGTCCGCGCTGGCGGGCCGGTTCCTGCTCGGGGTGGCGCCCACATGGTCGATCGGGATCGGCGCGGTGTTCATCGGCGTCGGCAGCCTCGCGCTGACCCTGGTCGACGCCGGATCGGGCTGGGCGGCTCTGACTCCCGGCCTGGTGCTGGGCGGGGTCGGAGTGGGCCTGGTCATGCCGCAGTTGGCCGGCGCGGCGCTGGCCGCCGTCCCGCCCGCGCGCGCCGGGATGGCCGGCGGCGCGCTGAACACCTTCCGACAGTTGGGCTTCGCGCTCGGCATCGCCGTGGTGGGTGTGCTCTTCCGCGACGGCGCGGCCCACACGCTGCGCGAGGCCGGGTCGGTCGACGGCGACCCGCACGCCACCGCCGAGGCGCTCGGCGGCGGCCGGGCCCAGGAGATCGCGGCGGCGGCGCCCGCGGACTCCCGGGATGTCGTACTGGGCACCCTGCGCGAGGCGTTCGCGGCGGGAATGGACCGCACGTTCGTGCTCTGCGGGGTACTCGGGATCGCGGCGGGCGCACTGGTCCTGCTGACCGGTCGGGCCGCACCCGCCACCGCGGCCGCGCCCCCGGACCGGCGGCCGGCACCCGACTCCGAGACCGCACCCGCATCCGCGTCGCGGTGACGTCACACCGGCACGCGCCGCCCGGGAAGTGCCCCGGGCGGCGCGTGTTCGCGGCCGTCCGCGGGCGTCAGGCGTGGGCCATTTCGACCACCTTGGCGGTGGGCGCGTTGCGCTTGACCGAGTCGATCCCGTTCATGCACGCCGCGCGGGTCTCGTAAGCCTCACCGACGGCGATGATCTGCCCGTTCCCGGCCTTCAGCCTGAACCGGAACTTGCCTGCCTTGTCGGTGTACATCTCGAACTTGGCGGCCATCACACACACCTCCGTGATCGCGTCGCCCCTATCATGGTCTCGCTCCGCGCGCCCGCCGGCATCCGCACCAGCCCGTCGAGGCCCCGGGTCGTGGCAGCCGCCTCGGGCGGTCGCGGGTCCTCGATCGGGAGTGTCATCTCGGGGTCACGGTGCGTTGCCCAGCGCCTGGCGCAGCGGCAGCGCGCCGGTGGCGATGTGGATTCCGCGCGAGACGATCCGCGCGTTGGTCGAGTCGAGCATGGACAGTCGGGACAGCGGCGCGGGCCCGTCGTCGTGCAGCGAACAGCACAGGAGCAGCATCGTGCGCAACGCCCCCGGCGGGAACTGCGCGTCGGAGGCGGTGACCACCTCGCGCAGCGTCCGCCAGCGCACCGCCGCGTAGCGGCCGTCGTCGGACCAGTCCAGGCATACCGCGTACAACTCGGGGCGGCGCACGAACGAGCCTTCCTCGGTGAGGATGTACGTGGTCGCCTGGTCCGCGTGGCTGCCCTCGGCCGCGCGGTAGAGCGCGGCCTCGATCACTTCCGAGGACATCGCCGGGACGGAGGCCCCGTCGGTGTGGCGGGTGGGGCGCGCCGTGACCCGGTCGCCGCGGTGCTTGGCGTCGTTCCGGTTGCGCCGGCTGCTCGGGCGACGATCGGTGCTCATGAGACAACCCTTCGGGCCGGGTCCGGTGCCCACGTGTGGGCGGGGGCGAGCAGGTGCGCGGGTTCCACCTTGAACAGTTGGGCCAAACGCTCCACATCGTTGAGGTCGAAGGGGAGTTCACCGGTGAAGCGACGCCACGCCCAGGACCGGCCGTGTCCCAGTGCCTCGCCGATCGCACCGTCCGTGTAGCCGTCGCGCCGTGCGAGCATCCGCACGTTGCGCACCACGATCATCCGGATCGGTTCGTTCGAATCCGAGTCCCGGGTGGATATCGGCTCCGCCGTTCTCGTCCCACGCACCCCAGGCGCAACATCTCTCATCTCCGCAGAGTAGATCGCCACTTGCGGGAGCGGTAGAGCACAAGGAGGACAATCATCCCTCTGTGCGGGAAAGTTGCCGCGTCACACGAACGCGTCGAACCTCGGAACCGGGTCCGGTACGGGCTTGCGGATCTTCAGGGGTGGGTCCGGTACGGGCTTGCGGATCTTCAGGGGTGGGTCCGGAACGGGCTTGCGGGTCTTCGGGAGCCGGTGGGGAGCCCGCCTGCGGGTCTTCGGAACCGGGTGCGGACCCGGTCGAAGGGTCGTCGGGGCCCGGCGCGGAACCGGCCTGCGGGTCTATGGCCGCACCTCCGTGTCCGCCAGCGGGTCGGACCAGATGTCCAGGGGCACGAAACCGGTGGCGTGCCCGTTCGGGCCGACCACGCGGCCCATCTGCTTGATCACCTGGATGGTGACCGCGCTGTCCACCACCTCGACCCGGGGGAAACGCCCGGACCACTCGGCCTCCAGGGTCGGTACGTCCGCCGCCCGGCGCAACCACACCACGACGACCAGGTTGGCGGTGCCGGTGACCACGGCGCACATGCGCACGTCGGCCGACGCGGTCAACCGGGCGGCGGTCTCGTCCAGTTCGGCTGCCGGCACCCGCAGCCACCAGGTCGCGCAGACCGGCCAGCCGGTGAGCGAGCGGGCCACCTCACCCCGGAATCCGGCCTGCCCGCCGGCGGTCAGCCGGGCCAGCCGGCGGGCCACCGTGACGCCGCTGGTGCCCAGTCGGCGGGCCAGTTCCGCGGTACCCAGTCGCCCGTCGGGGCCCAGTTCGAGCAGCAACGCCCGGTCCGCGTCGTCCAGTGCCCGGGTGGGCCGGCTCGACATGCGCGGCGGGCCGCTCAGCAGGTCGCGCTGCTCGCGGTCCAGAGCGCGCAGCCGCCACGCGCCCGAGTCCTTGTACAGGCGCAGCGGGAGCTGGACCCGGATGCCGGTGATGCCCGGGACGGACGGCAGCCGGATCCGCAGGTATTGCGCCAGCGCGTCGGCGTCGGCCGCGGCGGCGGTGATCAACAGGTCGCGGTTGCCGGTGAGGTACTCGACGTTGAGGGCGTGTCGATGCCGGGCCAGGCGCGCGGAGACCTCCGGGATCCGGCCCGGAGCCACCCGGATCTCGACCAGCGCGACGCTCGTGCCGCCGAGTACCCCGGGACCGCCGCCCGGGTGGCAGGTGATCCACGCGGCGCCGCTGCGCTCCAGGCGGCGCCAACGGCGGGCCAGGGTAACCGGGTCGACGCCGAGCACCGGTCCCAGCTCGGTCCAGGTCGCGCGCGGCGACAGTTGCAGCGCGTGGACGAGCGCGAGGTCGAGTTCGTCCAGCGCTTCCGGGCCGAGCGCCGCTTTCGATTCCTGCATCAGCCGGGCCTCTCGGGATCACTTTCGGCATCCACGATGCCGGCACGCGTACGGCGGCAACCCTGGTGGGGGTCCGTGGCGGTGCCATGGACGGCCCACGACTGCAGCGAGGACGTACGGTGAAACCGCTCCGACGGCACGACGGCACCCTGTTCCGGGACCTGAACCACAACGGCACGATGGAGCCGTACGAGAACCCGGGCCTGCCGATCGAGGAGCGGGTCGCCGACCTGCTGGCCCGGATGACGTTGGCCGAGAAGGCCGCGCTGATGTGCCACGGGCGGATCGCCGGCAGGCGGGCGGACGCCTTCCCGACCGACTGCGAGGCACTCACCGGGCTCGGCGTCAGCCACTTCCTGGTGATGTCCGCCCCGACCGCCCCGGTGATGGCGCGGTGGAACAACCACCTCCAGGATCTGGCCGCCGGCACCCGGTTGGGCATCCCGGTCACGTTGTCCTCGGACCCCCGGCACGGGTTCGGCGACAACCCGGCGGCGGCGCACACCGGTGGCGGGTTCTCGCGCGGGCCGGAGCCGATCGGTCTGGCCGCCACGAACGATCCCGGGCTGGTTCGCGAGTTCGCCGCCGCCGCGGCGCGCGAGCTGCGCGCGGTGGGCATCCGGGTCGCGGTGCATCCGATGGCCGACCTGGCCACCGAGCCGCGCTGGGCGCGGATCGCGGGCACCTTCGGCGAGGACGCGGAGAGGGTGTCACGGATGCTGGCCGCGTACATCGGCGGCATGCAGGGCGCGGCCCTGGGCGCCGAGAGCGTGGCGTGCATGGTCAAGCACTTTCCCGGCGGCGGCCCGGTGGCCGGCGGCGAGGACCCGCACTTCGCGTACGGCCGGCTCCAGGTCTATCCGGGTGGCCGATTCGAGCACCACCTGCGGCCGTTCGAGGCCGCGCTCGCGGCGGGCGTCGCCCAGGTGATGCCGGCGTACGGGATCCCGGTCGGCGTCGGGCTCGCCGAGGTCGGCTCGGGCTTCAACCGGGACGTGATCGCCGGGCTGCTGCGCGGCCGGTACGGCTTCGACGGCGTGGTGTGCACCGACTTCAATCTGTTGCGGGGTATGCCGATTCCCGGTGTCGGCGACTTGCCCGCGCGCAACTGGGGGGTGGAGCACCTGCCGCTCGCCGAGCAGGTGCGGCTGCTCCTGGACGCGGACGTGGACCAGTTCGGCGGCGAGATCCGGCCCGGGTTGATCGTCGACGCGGTGCGCTCCGGTGCGGTCGCCGAGGCCCGGATCGACGCGTCGGCCCGGCGGATCCTGCGCGACAAGTTCCGCCTGGGCCTGTTCGAGGACCCCTACGTCGACCCGGACGCGGCGGAGGAACTGGTCGGCCGGCCGCGGACCCGTGCGCTGGGTCGTCGCGCGCAGCGGCGCTCCCTGGTCCGGTTGCACGGCGAGGTGCCGGCGCACGGCCCGGACCGCAAGGTGTACGTGGAGAACATCGATCCGGAGTCGGCATCGCGCTACGGCACGGTCGTGGACCGGCCGGCGGACGCGGACCTCGCGGTGCTGCGCCTGAACGCCCCGTACGAGCCGCGCGAGGGACTGCTGGAGCGGTACTTCCACGCCGGTTCGCTGGAGTTCCCGGCGCCGGAGTCGGCCCGCCTGCGCGAGTTGGCCGCGCTCGTCCCGCTCGCCGTCTGCGTGTTCCTGGACCGGCCCGCCGTGCTCACCGAACTCGCGGACGTGGCATCCGTGTTGCTCGCCGATTTCGGCGCGGACGACGACCTGGTGTTGGATGCGGTGTTCGGCCGCGCCCCGGTCGACGGGCGGTTGCCGTTCGACCTGCCGTCGTCGATGCGCGCGGTCGAGGAGTCCCGCGAGGACGTGCCCTTCGACACCCGCGACCCCCTGTTCCGCTGCGGCCACCCGGGGCCGCCGCCGGCCGGGACGAGCGAGCCGAGCACGGGCCCGGTGCGCTGACCCTGCCGCATGCCGCTCCGGCTGTCGCTTCGGTGTTCACGACCGGGCCGATTCCGCCCACGCCGAGGTCAGTCGGTCCACGATGCGGTGCAGCACGTCGTCCGCGAAGCCGAACGGGACGCGCAGGCACCGTGCTGCGCCGTTCGACGGAGGTGCCCGAGGAGGGTCGCGGGCCCGCGCGGTCGTTGCGGCGGGTCTTCCTGGACGGCGTGCTCGTGAACGTGCCGAATCCCAAGGTCGTGCTCTTCTTCCTCGCGTTCCTTCCGCAGTTCGTGCCCTCGGGGGCGTCGCCGACCCGGGCCAGGGTGTGGATGGTGGGCCTGGGTGCGAGCGTGTCCGCGATCGGCCTGCTCGTCGGGCTCGGCTACACGTTCGCCGCGGACGCCGCCCGGCACCTGGTGGGCGGCGGGCGTCCCGGGCGGGACCGGGCCAGGTACCTGGTGGGCGGCGTCTACCTCGCGCTGGGACTGTTGGTCGCGCGGTGACCGGGGCGCCGTTCAGCGCGGGCGCCGACCCTCGCCGGTCGCGGGTGGCGGTGCGTTGCTCGGTGGTTGGTTGTCCACGGGCGAACCCCGGCGCCCGCCCGGCGCGATGCCGGGCGGGGTATCGGGCGAGGTATCGGGCGGCGCGGTGCGGGGCGGGACACTGGGCGGCGCGGTGCCGCCGTGCGGGACACTGGGCGGCACGGTCGAGACGGCACTCGGGTTCGGCGCGGGCACGCCCGCCGGGGACTCCGGCGTCGAGGCGGGCGCGGTCGTGGTCGGCCCGCCGGTCTCCGGCGCGGGCCCGGCCGGCGGTACGGTCACCGGGCGCGGGGCGTCCGGGGCGGAGATCGCGCCGGTCACCGCCCACCCGGCCGCGGCCAGCGCGAACACCGCCACCGGCACCGCCAGTCGGAGCGGGACGCGCCGCGTCCGCGCCGGTGCGATCGGCAATGGCACCTCGCGCGGGCGCACCGTCGCGGGGGTCACCGCGTCGGCGCGTCGGCCCAGCCAGTCGCGCAGTTCGGCCTCCAGGGCCGTGTGCTCGGGCGTCCCCGACCGCAGGGGTTCACCGCCGTGTCGAGTCACGCCTCGTCCTCCATCAGCAGCCGGTGCAGTGCGGTCAGCCCGCGACTCGCGGTGGATTTCACGGTGCCGGACGGTATGCCCAGCGTGCCGGCGATCTCGCTTTCGCTGAGGTTCTCCCAGTAGCGCAGCACCAGCACCTCGCGTTGCCGTCGGGTCAGCCGTCCCAGCGCGTGGCGCAGTCGCCGGTCGCGTTCGGCGCGCAGCGCGTCGTCCTCGGGCGAGGCCACCGGCGGCGGCACCGGCGGTATCCAGGCCCGCGCGGTCCGCCGTCGACGCAGCACCGACCGGGCGCCGTTGACCACGCAGCGCCGCAGGTAGGCGGGTGGGTCGTCGAGTTCGCCCAGGCGCGCGCCGTGCCGACGGAAGGCCGCCGTGAAGGCCTCCTGTACGACGTCCTCCGCGGTCTCCTGGTCGTCCACCAGCAGCGTGGCCAGGCGCACCAGGCGCATCCGGTGCGCGTGGTAGAGCTGCGTCATGGTCGGCGGCGGCTCGCCGGCCTCCCGGGTCCGCCGGCGGAACAGGCCGAAGGCACGCCGGCGGGGCGCCGCGTCCGGGTTGGGCGGCGTCCGGGGGGCCGGGATCGGGTCGCGGTGGACCCGGACGTGGGATTCCTGGATGGCCGTGAACTCCTCGGATGCGTACCGATGGACTGCCGATGCCGTGGGTCGGCGCCGCGGCCGGCCGGTGGCCCGGGGGCGTCGACGTCCCAGGGCCACCGGCCGGTTCCACGCACCGATCAGCTCGCGGTACCGCCGCGACGCCGGCCGAGCACGACGGCACCGCCGCCGAGCAGGAGTAGTCCCGCGGCGCCGCCGATGTACAGCGCGGTCTTGTCGTCACCGCCGGTCTCGGCGAGGCGGCGTTCCGCCGGCGCCGGGGTGGCCGCCGGGTTGCCGGCCCGCCCGGGCGCCTCGGCGGGCGGCGGCGTGGTGGCGACACCGGGGCGCGCGGCCGGGGGCACGGTGCCGACGCCGGGACGCGCGGTCGGGGGCACGCTGGGGGTGCGGGCCTCGGGCGCCGCGTCCCGAGGCGGCTGCGTGGCCGGGACCGCCCGGGAGTCCGAAACGCGCGCCGGGCTCGCCGGCGAGGTGTCGTCGGCCATCGCCGGGCTCTGCGTCAGCAGCACGGCCGAGGCCGCCAGAACGAAACCGGCGCCGAGCACGCGACCGGCGCGAACCCGGGCCCGGCCGGCGGGCGGCGACGCGGTCGTGCGGGGAGGGACACGCGGGGAGGGAATGAACACCGTTCTCCTTGTCGAGCATCGAACGGACCGCCGTGCGCACACGCCGGCCGCCACCACTCGGTGACGGACATCCAGACGCGCGGACCCTCGCCGGGTTCCCGATTGCGCCGAACTTTTTTCACCCGCCGCCGAGCCGCCCGTCGCGGTTCGCCCTCCTCGGCACGTATCCGTTCGGTGGATCGAGGCGTGGACCATCGACGACTGCGCGAACAGACGGGCGCCACATACCCGAACGGATATGGCTGACCTCGGATTCGGCATTTGTATGTCATGTCCGCCGGGGTCAGGATCCATGTGACGCACTGTGAACATCGGCCGCCGCAGCGGCTTTGCGGAGTCAACGCCCGCCCCCGAGTGGATAGGTCACCCATGAGTAATTCGGCTCCGAAAGAGGGCATCGACGGCGGTGGAAAGACGGCGGGAAGAACCGCCGTCGCGACTTTGGCCGGAACCACCCTGGAGTGGTACGACTTCTTTCTCTACGGCACCGCCGCCGCACTCATCTTCGACAAGCAGTTCTTCCCGTCGCTGAGCCCCGCGGCGGGTACTCTCGCCTCGTTCGCCACCCTGGCCGTCGGATTCGTCGCCCGACCGCTGGGCGGACTGGTCTTCGGTCATTTCGGCGACCGTATCGGCCGCAAGGCGACCCTGGTGGTGTCGCTGGTGATGATGGGAATCGGCTCGACCCTCATCGGCGCCATTCCCAACTACGACGCGATCGGCTACTGGGCGCCCGTGCTGCTCGTCGTGCTGCGCGTGGTGCAAGGCATCGGTCTGGGCGGCGAGGGCGCGGGCGCGACACTGATGTCGATGGAGCACGCCCCGGCCGGCAAGCGGAACCTGTACGCGGGATTCCCCCAGATGGGAACACCCGCCGGCCTGGTCCTGGCGAACATGATCTTCCTCGCCACCAGCACGGTGATGAGCGATCACGCATTCACCTCGTGGGGCTGGCGCGTCCCGTTCCTGATGAGTTTCGTCCTGGTCGCGGTGGGCCTGGTGATCCGGCTACGGGTCACCGAATCCCCATCCTTCGATCATGCTCTGGAACAGGGCGAGGTGGTCCGCTTTCCGCTCGCCGAGGCATTCAAGGTCGGCTTCCCACGCCTGGGCCTCACGCTGCTCGCCGTGGTCGCCAATTCCGCCGTCGCGTACGTATTCATGGTTTTCACGCTGTCGTACGGAACCAAGCATCTCGGCTATGAGAAGAGATTCCTGATCCTGAGCATCTCGGCCGCCGCCGTGTTGTGGTTCGCGAGTATTCCGCTGTGGACACGAATCGCCGACCGATACGGCAGACGCACCATGTTCATCGGCGGTTCGGCCGCGATCCTGGCGTGGTGTCTCGCCTTCTTCCCTTTGCTGAACACCGGGAATTCGGCGCTCGCCGTGTTGGCCCTCGCCGGAATGGGCCTCATCATTCCGATCACGCACTGTGTCCAGGGCGGGATCATCGCCGACACCTTCCCCGTCCACGTCCGGTACTCGGGGTCCTCGTTGATCCTGCAACTCGGCGCCGTCCTCGGCGGCGGACTGGCTCCGACGATCTCCACCGCGCTGTTGAACTCCGGCGCCTCCTCGACCGGCGTGACCTGGTATCTGGCGGCGATGTGTCTGGTCAGCCTGGTCGGCGCGATCGCGCTGTTCCGCGTGGTCCCGGAGAGCTCGCAGGAACCGGTCGTACGTCCCGGCGCGGTCGCCGCGGAGGCGTGAGGCACGCTACGAGGCGTGAGGCACGCTACGAAGCCCACGCGCTCGGGACCGATCGCGCCGCGGACCGCGGCGGCCGGTCGGGAGGTCAGGAGCGGCGGCGGGGCTTGCCGCGCTTGGCGCCCTTGCCGGCGCCGGGGCCGCCGCGGGCACCCTTGCCGGTCGACCCACCGGCGGCGCCGGGCTTGCGCTTGGCGCCGCTCGCGTCGGGGCGCTGGGACTTCGCCTTCGGTTGGGCCGGCGTCTGGGCCCGGCCGCGCGAGCTGTTGACGGTGCGTCCGCGGACGATCCCGATGAACTCCTCCACCAGGTCGGTGGTGTGCGCCTCGGGCCAGGACAGCGCCACCCGCGACTCGGGAGCGTCGGACACCGGCCGGTAGGTCAGGTCCTTGCGGTGATGCAGACGGGCCAGGGACTGCGGGACGACCAACAGGCCCACCCCGGCCGCCACCAGTTCGACCGCGTCCGCCGTGGTCGCCGGCCGCTCCTTGGCGGGCACCCCCGGCCGGCGCTCCCACTCCAGGGTGTCGTCGAGCGGATGCAGCACGAGCGCGTCGGCCAGATCCTCCGCGAGCACCTCGTCGACCCCCGCGACGTCGTGGTCCTTGGGCACCACGACCACCGTGGTCTCGGTGTAGAGCGGAATCGCGCTCAACTCGGTCCGGTCGATCGGCAGCCGCACCAGCCCGGCGTCGGCGTCGCCGGCGCGCAGCACGTCGGCCGCGTCGGCCGCGGACACCGGGATCAACGTCAGCGGCACCTCCGGCAGCCGCTCGTTCCAGACCCGCACCCATTTCGTGGGGGTCACCCCCGGAACGTACGCGAGCCGGAACGGGGTGGGTACTTGCGAGCCTGTCACCACGTCAGGTTAGCGGCCATGATCGGAGGCACCGCACACGGTCGCTACTCTTGACACCATGACGTCGCACAAGACCACCCAGACGATGAAGCCCGCGACCGCGGCGAAGAAGCTGGGCGTGTACCTCCAGGCCACCCCCGCAGAGTTCCAAGAGGGTGTCGTCTCCCGCGACGAGTTGAACGCGCTGCTGAGCGACCCGCCCGAGTGGCTCCAGGAGCTGCGCCGCAACGGCCCGCACCCCCGGCCCGTCGTGGCGAACAAGCTCGGCGTCTCGATCGCCGGCCTCGCCCGCGGCGGCATCACCGAGGCGCTCACCACCGCGGAGATCGACGCGCTGAAGGAGGACGGCCCGGAGTGGCTGCGGCAGGAGCGCGCCACCCAGGCCGAGGTCCGGAAGGAAACGATCCGGATCAAGGAGAAGAACAAGGAGAAGAGCGCGGAGCGGCCCGTGGAGCGCCCCGCGAAGCCGCGCCGAGCGCGTTCCTGACCCACCGGCACCGCGGCCGGGAGCCGAACACCGGTTCCCGGCCGTCGCGGTGGCCCGCCCGGCCCTATCGCGTGTCGTGGTCCAGGCCCGCGGTCGCGAGCAGGTAGGCGGTCATCGGCTCGTAGTCGCGGGCGTCCACGACGTGGTCGTCGAGCGGGACGGTGACCGTGACGGTGCCCTCGACCTCGCCGAGGAACAGCGCCGGGTCGTTGCAGTCGGCGAACGCGACCGTGGGGATGCCGTATTGCCCGGCACGGCCGGCCCAGCCGTGGTCGGCGACGACCAGGTCCGGCCAGGGTCGCCCGGCCGCCGCGAGCGCGTCCAGGATCGCGCTCATCGGCTGCGGCGCGTGGGTGTGCCACAGCGTGGCCCCGCGCTCCAGCACCGCCACACCGCCGAACTGCCGCACGCTGCCGCTGGTGTCGTCGTCGCCCTCGGTGGTGTGCAGTCCGCGGGGGATGTCGAGGATCTCGGCGCCGGCCGCCCGCAACGCGCGACCGATGGCCCGATGTACGTCCAACAGTCCGCCGGGGTGTCCGGTGGCGATCAGTACGCGCAGCCGGCGCGCGGCGGCGTCGCGCAGGACGGCGGCCATACGATCGAGCCCGTCCAGGGTCAGTCGCGCGTCGATGGTGTCCTGACCGGTGCGGTGCTCGGGGTCCGCCCGCACGCCCACCCGCTCGACCATCACGTCGAGCACGTCGTCCTCGGTCTTCCAGCGGTCGCCCAGGTCCAGGCCCAGCCAGAACCGCCGGTTGCCCTTCACCAGTTCCGCGTAGTGCCGGAGATTGACCTCTCGCGGTGTGGCCACCCGGCCCGCGATGCGGGTCGTCTCCAGGTGCCGAATCAGCTCGTCGCGGGACGGAGGGGTGTTCGGCGTCGTCATGCCGCCATTGTGCCCACCCGACAACCGCCCGGTGGTGGGCGGGGTCCCCCTCACCACCGGTGCCCCGCGCGCCCAGCGATTCAGCACCTCGAGGTTCGGAAGCGGGACAACTCGCCGCGGGAGCCGATGCCGAGCTTGGGATAGGCCTTGTAGAGGTGGTATTCGACCGTGCGCGGGCTCAGGAACAGGCGACTTGCGATGTCCCGGTTGCTCACACCCTCGGCGGCGAGTCGAACGATGTGCAGTTCCTGCGGTGTCAGCCGGGCGAGTACGTCCGCGTCGCCGGTGTCGGCCGGTGCCGCGTCGCCGGTGGCGCGCAGCTCGCTCCGGGCCCGATCGGCCCACGGGTTCGCCGCCGACCGCTCGAAGCCGGCCAGCGCGGAGCGCAGCGGGGCGCGCGCGTCCACGCGCCGCCGGGCCCGGCGCAGCCATTCACCGTGCAGCAGTTCCGTGCGCGCCCGCTCGAACGGCCGCCCGCCCCGCTCGTGTTCACCGATCGCCGCGACGTAGAGCGCGTCGGCGGCGTCCGGTTCGGCAAGCAGCGCACCACAGCGCAGCGCGACCGCCATCGCCCACGGGGTCCCGCTCGCCCGGGCCCAGCGCTCGAACCGCGCCGCCGCTTCCCGGGCCCGCTCCGGGGTGCCGGCCCGGACGGCCGCCTCGACCAGATCGGCGTTCGCGGCCACGACGGCGGCGGTGTGTCGGGCCGGCCCGCGCGTGCACTCGGTCAGCCGACGCACCGCCGATTCGTAGCGCCCCAGGGTGAGATCGAGCAGTGCGTGTACGCAGTCCGCGGCGGCCGTCGTCTCGGCGACCCCGGCGAACGCGGGCGCTCCGGCGAGGTCGGCGTCGGCCGCGAGCGCCGCGCGGCACCCGTCCTCGTCGCCGCGTTCGGCGGCGATCCGGGCGGTGATCACACGAAGTCGCGCCATCCGGTAGACCTGACCGGTGTCGCGCGCGAAGGTGAGCGCCTCGGCGATGGTGGCCGCCGCGTCGTGCGGCAGGCCGGCCATCGCCTGGGCGTGCGCCTGGACCTGGAGCGCGCCGGGCAGCGCGCCGACCTGTCCGCGCGCCCGGGTGCGTGCCGCGTCGGTGGTGGACAGGTCCAGGGCCGCGTCGTCGTCGCCGAGCAGTACCGCGAGGTTGCCGGCGAGGATCCGGGTGAGCAGCAGGCCGGGCGGGTTCACCCGCACACCGGTGACGAAGGACCGCAGGATCGGCAGGGCACGCTCGGGATCGTCGTCGACCAGGTACGCGAGCGCGGTGATCGCGGCGGCCGGCGACGCGTGCTTCGCCGAGGCGTGCTTCGCCGAGGCGCCGGCGGTCGGCCGCAATGCGGCCGCGGCCGACTCCGACTCGGCCGCGAGGGCGGCCAGTTCGCGCAGTTCGACGTCCTCCGCCGCGGACCACGCGCTGCCGGCGGCCATGATCAGCAGTCTCAGCGTGAGTTCCGGGTGGGTGGGCGCGATCGGCCGGGCGTGCTCGATGAGCAGTCGGGCCGCCCCGCGCGGGGTGCCGCGTTCGCTCGCCGCGGTCGCCCGCACCATGGCCAATCCGGCCTGCGGCAACGGGTCCTCGATCCCGGCCAGGGCCCGCTCGGCCAACTCCGCCGCGTGCTCGGTACGCCCCGCGACCACGGCCATCTGGGCCGCCAGGACGCTGCGCCGGGCCCGGTCGGCGGGCTCCGGGCTGAGCCGGGCGGCCCGTTCGTGGATCGGCGCGGCGGCCCCGGTCGCGCCGCGCTCGTGCGCGTCCACGCCCGCCCGCTCCAACGCGGCCGCGACGCTCTCGTCGGGCCCGGCCGCGGCCTCGGCCAGGTGCCACAGTCGGCGCTCGCCGTCGGTGGCCGCGGCCAACGCCCGGTGTACCGCCAGGCGGCCGGCCACCCCGGCCCGCTGGTAGGCGGTCGAGCGCACCAGCGGGTGTCGGAAGGCGATCGTCGCGCCGGTGCCGCGCAGCAGGCCGGCCGCCACGCACGCGTCGAGGTCCTCGGCGCCGGCGCCCAGCGCCCGCGCGGCCCGGAGCACTGTGCCCAGGTCACCGGTGCCCTCGGCGGCGGCGACGGTCAACACCACGCGGGCGGGTTCGGGCAGCCGGGCGATCCGGTCCCCGAAGGCGGCCGACACCCGGTCGGTGACGGGCAGGGCGGTGGGCGGGTCGACCCGGCCGGTGCGCACGTCGGCGTCGAGTCCGGCGGCGAACTCGAGCAGGGCCAACGGGTTTCCGGCGGACTCGGCGATGATCCGCTCGCGCACCGCCGGGGTCAGATCCGGGACCCGCTCGGCCAACAGCGCCCCGGCCGGGTCGTGGTCCAACGCGGAGAGCGTCAGTTCGGGCAGCGCGCGGGACGGGAAGCCCTCCGCGGCGTCCCGTGCGGTGAAGAGCATCCCGACGCCCTCGGCGTCCAGCCGCCGGGCGGTGAACAGCAGCACCTCGGCGGAGGCGACGTCCAACCAGTGCGCGTCGTCGATCAGGCACAACAGCGGCCGCTCGCGGGAGAGGTCGGAGAGCAGGCCAAGCACGGCCGAGCCGACCAGGTACCGGTCCGGACCCGCCTGGGCCAGACCCAACGCGCCGCGCAGCGCCGCCGCCTGGACATCGGGCAGCGTGTCCAGTCGGTGCAGCACCGGCCGCAGCAGGCCGTGCAGCGCGGCGAACGGCAGGCCGGCCTCGGCCGCGACTCCGGCGGTGCGCAGCACCCGCAGACCGTCGGCGTCGCGCGCGGCCCCGTCCAGCAGCGTCGACTTGCCGATGCCGGCCGGCCCGCGCAACACCAGCACCGCGCTGCGGCCCAGGCGGGCACGTGCGATCACCGCCGCGATCTCGGCCCGCTCGACCTCTCGCCCCCACAATCGCACCCGCGACGCGTCGGTGATCCGGGAGCGGGGTGTGCTGGTCATCGGCGGAACTCTCCGGGGGCAGGTGCGGGTCGCCCACGCACCGGCTCTCGCCGCGGGTGGGGCGGCCGGGACCGGCCCGGGCACGGGTTCACCGTAGACGGTCGGCGCCCACCCCCTCGCGCGCCACCACCGGGCCGCCATCGAGCGCCCTCGCGGTCCCGCCACCCGGCCCCGACCGAGCGCCGCTCCGCGTCCTGTGCCGATCCCGTTCACGCGTGCGAAATCCCGCCACAAGCCGGCCGATTCGGCACGTTCTCCTTTCGTTGTCCAACGAGGAGACTATTGGCGCGGTACGACGGCCCACCCGCCCCATCCGCACCGGGGGGCACAGGTGGGCGCGGCGGCCCCGAACAACAGAAAGTCGCTCGGTTCGTGTAATGATCTGCCCGCCTTTTTGCAGGAAGGATCGATATGAGCCCCGTGAAGGTAGAGATCCGCGACGCCGGACCGCTCGACGTCGAGGTGGAAGAGGAAGCGGTCGAGTTCGAGGACGAGTCGAACCCGGACCGGCGGATCGAGGCGTGTCTGCCCGAGCCCTGGCCCACCGCGACGACGCGCGTCGGATGTGACTGGAAGGTCTGACCCGGACCCGACCGACCCGGTGCGCACGGCCCGATCGGCACCCATCGGCCCGATCGGGCTCGCGCCGGGGCACCCACGCGCGGCACCCCCTGCCCGCGGCGGATCCAAGCACGGCGAGAACCACAGAACGGCAGGAATCGCGGGAACGGCAGGAGCCGGCAGGAGGGGTGGCATTGGTGCGGTCGATCCCCCACGGATCCGCGCAGGATCTGCGCACGCGACTCGAGGCGCTCGTGGCCGGCCACGCCCGGCGGTGCAGCGCGGACGACGTCTGGCTGCACCTGTTCGACCCGAACATGCCCGTGCCCGACCACGGATGGAAACTGCACGTCTCGGCCCGGCCCGAGGACTTCCCCGAGACCCTGGACCTGGTGGTCCCGGTGCTGCTGCGCTATCGCTGCCTGGCCAAGTTCGCGGTGAGCGCCACCGTGTTGGAGGAACTGAACTCCGGGGTGCGCGATCCGGCCGTGGTCGGCAAGGCGGCCACCGTCTATCCGCGCGAACAGGACGTACCGGTCCTGGGCCGGGAACTGGCCGACGTGTTGGTCGGTCGCGCCGGCCCGCGCGTGCTCGGCGACCGCCGGGTTCGGCCGGACGCGCCGGTGTACTACCGCTACGGCCCCTTCCGGGCCACCGGATCCGGCGCCGCCGACTTGGTGATGACCGGCCCCGACGGGCAGCGCTTCCCCGGCCGGGCGAGCATTCGATACCGCCAACCCCCGTGGGCCGCAGACCCGTTCGGTGCCGCCGTGCCCGCCCCCGGGCGGGCCGCACGGCTGGTCGGCGGCCGATACCGACTCACCTCCGGCATCGCCCGCTCCCCGCACGGAAACGTCTACCGCGCCCTCGACACCACCACCGGCGAACGCGTGGTGGTCAAGCAGGCCAGGGCCTACGCGGGCGAGGACGGCGACGGCGTGGACGCCCGGGGCCGGCTGCGCCACGAGCGCGCCGTGCTGGCCGCGCTGGCCGATCTCGACGGGGTGCCCCGGGTCGTCGACCACGTGCGCCACGGCGAGGACGAATACCTGGTCACCACCGACTGCGGCCCCGCGGACCTGCGCCGCGACGTCCTGACACACGGCCCCTATCCGGGCGACGCGCGGCCCGGACGCCGGGTGTCCGCGCTGGCCCGCCGGTTGTTGACCGTACTGGACGCGATGCACGCCCGGGGCGTGGTGATGTGCGATCTGAAACCGGGCAACGTGGTCCTCGACACGGACGGCACCTGCCGACTGGTCGACTTCGGCATCAGCGCACTGCGCGCGCACCGCCCGGCCGGCGGCACGCCGGGCTACACCCTCGCGGTGGACCCCGCCGACGGCCCGGCCGATCCGGCGGACGACCTGTACGCGCTGGGCGCGACACTGCACTACGCGCTGACCGGGATGGATCCGGTGATCGTCGACCCCGACCGCGCGGTGGACCGCGATCGTACGCTGGCCTGCCTGGCCGCCGCGCTTCCCGGCGCCGCCCACCGACCGGTCCGGGCCCTGGTCGCCGGGCTGCTCAGCCTCGATCGCGAGGAGCGGCTGGCCTGCGCCCGGCGCCTGCGGGCCGGTCTGCCGGAGCCGGCGCACGGCCGCCGTTCGCCGACGCCGCCTCGCGTCGACGCCGACCTGCTGGACGACGTGATCGCGCACACGGTGGCCGGCTGCGTACCCGCCGCCGCCGCGCTGCCCGCCGCGTCGGGCGCGCGTCCGGGATCGACGCTGACGGTCTACGCGGGCGCGGCCGGAGTGGGCCTGGAACTGCTGCACCACCTCGACCACCCGGGCGTCGCGGAGGCGGTCACCGAACTCGCCCGCCGCACCGCGACACACCCCGAACTCGACGCGCTCTCCGGCGCGTTGTACACCGGCCGCACCGGGGTCGAGCTGTTCCTGCGCGCCGCCGCCGCACAGCCGGGCGGCGTTGTTCCCCTGCCGGTCTTCCCGCCCGATCCCCTGCCGTACGACGACACCGGCGACCAGATAGGTGGTGCGGCGGGCACCGGTACGGGCCACCTGCTGCTGGCGCGCCAGGCACACGCGGCGGGACGGATCGAGCAGGCCGCCCGGCACCTGGCCGCGGCGGATTCCTGCGCCAAGGCCCTCCTGGAGCGACCACGCGACGCGTGGCCCGGGACCGACGACCTGCCCCCGGCCTCGTCACGGGCGGCCTACGCGCACGGCTACGCCCACGGCGAGGCCGGCATCGTGCACTTCCTCCACGCCTGCCACGACACTCGTACCCGTGCGGGCGCAAACCCGGTCCCGGACCCGGAGGTCGGGCTCGCCGCACGCGAGGGTCTGGATCGACTCGCCGCGCACACACCCGAGTTGCTCGCGGAGGCGGCTCGTCCGGGCGCCGCCCGGCACTTCGCGTCCTGGTGTCGGGGAATGGCCGGGATCGGCACCGTCCTGCTCGCGGCGGGCGCGCGCGAACAGGAGCCCGAGCTGGTCGAACTCGGGCTGCGCTGCGCCCGGTTGTGTCATTCGCTCGCACCCCGGATGAGCCTGGTATCGCAATGTTGCGGTCTTTCCGGGGTCGGCGAGCTGCTCGTGGACGCCGCGCTCGTCACCGGCGACGACGAGCACTGGCGGGCCGCCGAGGATGTGGTGTCGCTGATCCTGGCACGCAGCGGCGGCACCACGCGGCGCCCGTTGTTCCCCGACAACACGCTCGCCGGTACCGACCCCGGCTGGGCCGGCGGCGGCACGGGCGTGCTGTCGCTGCTGCGCCGGCTGCGCGACCGGGGCGGCGAGCGCCTGTGCGCACCGCCGCCGAGAGCCGCCTCCGGGTCCTGACCACCGCGACGGGTCTCGGCTCCAGAGCGTGTCTTCAATCCCCCGTCGGGCTCCGCGGCGTGAGCGCGGCGAGGAGCCCGAAGGGCGGATGCGGTGCCGGGCGTCGTGGAGGTCGGCGGGGGATTGAAGACACGCCCTAGGCGCCCGGGACCCAGTAGCCGTGAACCTCGGTGACCTGCGGCGGAGCCGGGCTCGGCGGGAAGCCCAACTCCTCGGCCACCGGCATCAGCCGAGTGTTGAACGCGTCCATCGCCGCCCGCGACTCCCACAGGTCGATGATCCGTACGCCGTCGTCCGTCGGGATCGCCACATGGGCCAGACATCCCTCCGCCGGGATCTCGCCGGACCGCACGCGCGCGGAGAGTTGCTCGTACTGTTCCTTCTCGACCCCAGGCAGATCGATCTGCATGAGAATGGCCATCACGGTCCTCCAGTCGTGCCGACGCCTTCGGTGGGAGGGCATCACCTCCCATCCTTGCCGTTCACGCACGACCCGCAACCGGGACGGCCGCCGGTACCGGCGGCGTTCCGGCCGCGCTCGGCACGACCGGTGACGCGCGCGGCGTCAACCTCGCGCCGAGTTACCCGGTACCGGGCCGGAACTCCGCGCGACCCCTTGCCACCGCCCCGACGTCTTCCAAGACGACCAAGTCGCCCGAGTGCTGAGCCTGTTCGACGGCCGGCACACCGAACCGCAGATCCCGGCCGAGTTGCCCGACCGGCTCGAGGCGCTGTTCAGCCCGGAGTTCGCGACCGGCCGCGGCGCGCCGGCCGGCCGCTTCCTCGCCGCCATGCGGGAGAACGGCACGACCTGCGGATGGGCTCCGCGAGTACCCGTCGCGCTGTTCGGCGCCCGAGACGACCGGGAGGTGCCCTTCGCCGACTCCCTCGCCTGCGCCGCCGAACTCACCGAACGCGGCGCCGACCCGACCCTGATCGACCTCGGCGACCTCCCCCACCGCCCCCTCCGGAATCCAGGCGGCTCCGCGCATCCCGCGCCGGTTCGCCGACCGGCCCCGACCGCCGGGCCGGTGCCGCACGGCGGTGCGTCCACCCGCCCGCCGGATCGGCATCGGCCGCGCGGATTGCCTCCACCACCCCGACGGCACGTGGTGTACGGCTGCGGAACAGGGCATACAAGGGGAATCCGCCGGAGCGCGGGACCGAGGAGGAAGGAGCCGAATGCCGTCGGAAGTCGATCTCGCCGCGGCGCTGTCCAGGGTCAAGGAGAGCGAGACCTCGCTGGTCGCGCAGGTGCTGCGGACCACCGTGGCGGCGGTGACGTCCTACGTCGCCGCCCTGTTCCTGGCCGGCGCCCATCCGCAGCCGATCCTGGCCCCGCTCACCGCGCTCCTGGTCGTCCAGGTCACCTCGTACGCGACGTTCACCACCGGCGTGCAGCGGGTAGCCAGCGTGGTCTCGGGTGTGCTCATCGCGGTGCTCTTCAGCGAGGCGGTGGGGCTGAACTGGTGGAGTCTGACCCTGCTGCTGCTGGCCTCGCTCGGTCTGGGGCACCTGATCCGGCTGGGCGACTCGATCAACGAGGTGGCGATCAGCGCGATGATCGTGCTCGGCGTCAGCCAGGTCGGGGACACCGCGTGGGACCGGGTCGCGGAGACCTTGATCGGGGCCGCCGTCGGCATGGTGTTCTCGCTCGTCCTGGCCCCGCCCGTGCACGTGCGGCCCGCGAACGAGGCGGTGATGTCCGCCTTCGACGCGCTGACCCGGCTCCTGGACACCATGGCCCGGGAGATCGGCGACGACGTCACCCACGACCGGGCGCACGGCTGGCTGGAGGAGGCGCGCCGGATCGACCGGGACATCGTGCGGGTGGACGCGACGTTGTCCACGGCCGAGGAGGGCACCCGATTCAACCCGCGTGGCCGACGCGCCACGGTGCGCGTGCTCGCGCTGCGCAGCGGCCTGGACACCGCCGAGATCAGCGCGGTGGCGCTGCGCATGGTGTGCCGGTCGCTGAGCGGGCTGTACGCGCCGGGCGAGCACGGCGAACCGGCGTACACCGAGATCCCGTTGGCCACCGCACAGTCGCTGCGCAGCCTGTTCCACTCGCTGGCGGCGCTGTTCGCGGCGTACGGCCACCTGCTGGTGCTGCACGGCCAGGACCGTCCGGAGGACTCCGCGCAGGCCGAGGTCACCCTGCGCGAACGGCTGGCCGAGGCGGAGGAGGACCGATTGCGTACCGAGGCGATCCTGCTCGCCGACTCGATCACCAACCCGGACCGCTGGGAGCTGTACGGGACGCTGCTGACCGCGGTGGACAAGCTGGTCGACGAGACCCGGCCGGCGGGCACTCCGGGCGACCTGGCGCAGCGGATCGAGGAGCGTCGCCGGCGTCTGGCCCAGGAGCGCCGGCTCCGGGCCGCGGTGGCCAGACCCGGTCCGGTGTTGCGGGAGGGCATCCGGTGGGTGGTGACGCCGACCGATCGCCTGCTGCGGGTCCCGCGCCGGCTGCACCGACACACACTGCGACGGCGCGGGTGACCGGTCGCCGCCCGGGCCCGCCCGCGACCCGTGCTCGCCGCGCCCCCCGATCCGCCCCGAGCCCGGCCCGGGTGGCCGGTGCGCAAGCCGCGCCCCGGCCACCCCTGGATCCGAAATGAGCCCACCCCCGTGCACGAGCTCATGTCGAAACGGCCGCTTGCCGGGTGTTCGGGGCAACCCCCGACAAGCGGCCATGGGTGAAGCCAAGCAGCCGAGGTCCGCCACGACATCCCGTCCCGGGTGGAAGAGTCGGTCGAACCGACGTGGTAGTTCGCCGCGGTGGGGTCAACCCTCGGAGTAGCCCAGCCGACGCCGTGACCGCGCCGGTCGGCACGTACCCTGATGAGCCCCGACGCCAAGGACCGGACATCGTGCGACACAACCCCGAAGCACCACCGACGATCGATATCGTCGCGGCGGCCGGCGAGCCCTTCGGGGTCGCCCTGGCCGGCGCTCGCGGTCTTCGTCTGCGCGGTCTGTCGGACCGGGAGAGCGACGGCGTCGACTTCGCCCTGGCCGCGCGCGACGCCGGGAGGCTCTCCGCCGCCCGCGGCGCGATCGTCGCGGCGCTGACCGACGCGGGCTGCCGGGTCGGCGTCGACGGCAGGGCCGGCACCAAGACCTTCGTCCGGATGACCGTGCGGCCGGCCGGGGGCGGGAAGGGCACACCGCTGACCCTGCACGTCGCGTCCCGTACGCACGAGCCCACCGTCGTGGACGGTGTCCCGGTGCTGCACCCCGACGATCTGGTCGCGGCCAAGGTGGTCACCCTGGGTCTGCGCTCGGAGGTGCGGGACGCCTTCGACGTCTTCGCGCTCGCCGACCGCTACGACACCGGCCGGCTGCTCGAACTGGCCCTGGCGCACGATCCCGAGCTGCGCGCGGAGGACTTCCTGACCGCGTTCAAGCACGTCACCGAGCGCGAGGACGCCGAATTCGGCCCGCCCGCCGCGCGGGCCGCCGCCGTCCGCGCCTGGTTCCAGGACTGGTTCACCGAACTCTCCGCCCGACACAGCCGCCCGATCGCCGCCGCGCTCGACCCCGAGGTACTGGCCAAACTGGCCGCGCTGGCCGAGCCGGACGAGCACGCTCCCGGCGGCGGACCGGTGTGAATCGCGCCGCCCGCCCCGCCGCACGGTCGCTCAGCCGCGTCGGCCGCCGGGTGTGACCAGCCCGGTCTCGTACGCCAGCACCACCGCCTGCGCCCGGCTGGACAGGTTCAACTTGGCCAGCGCGCGGTTGAAGTGGGTCTTGACCGTCGACTCGGTGACCACCAGGGTGCCGGCGATCTCGTTGTTGGCCATCCCGGTCCCGACCAGGCGCAGCACCTCCAACTCCCGCCCGGTGAGCGTCTCCAGGTCCGGCGGCACGTCGCCGGTCGGCGCGCTCGCGAACGCGACGTAGGTCTCGATCAGCCGCCGGGTGACGCTGGGCGCGAACAGCATGTCGCCCGCCATCACCGCGTCGATCGCCGCCAACAGCCGCTGAGGGCCGATCTCCTTGAGCAGGAAACCGGACGCCCCGGCACGCAGCGCGGCGTAGACGTACTCGTCCAGGTCGAACGTGGTCAGCACCACGATCCGGGGCGGTGTGCCCTCGGCGGCGGCCAGAATGCGCTCGGTGGCCTCCACGCCGCTCACTTCGGGCATCCGGATGTCCATCAGGATCAGCTCCGGGCGCAGCTTCGCGGCCAGGTCGATCGCCTCGGCCCCGTCGGACGCCTCGCCGACCACGTCGATCCCCGGGGCCGCGCGTAATAACGCGGCCAGGCCCGCCCTGATCAGGATCTGATCGTCGACCACCAACACCTTGGTCACCCCGTCGGTCCCTTCGTCACGTCGGTACGAGGCGGCCTAGACATCCCCGCTCTCGGCCGACGCGGTGGGCTCGGCCGGGATCGGCAGGACGAGACCGACCTCGAATCCCCCGGTGGGCCGCCGTCCCGCAACAAGCGTCCCGCCGTAGAGCTTGGCGCGCTCGGACATGCCGATCAACCCGTGCGCCGCCACCCCACCGATTGTGCCCGGATCGAACCCCTGCGGGGCGGTACTCGCGGTCCCGTCTCCCCCGTCGTCGGTCACGGTTATCCGCAAGTGGTGTGGACCGAAGTCCACCACCAGGTCGACCCGGGCGGTACGGGCGTGTTTGAGGACATTGGTCAGGGCCTCTTGGACGATCCGGTACGCGCACAGCTCGATGCCCGGGGACAGCGGGCGCGCGACGCCCAGCGTCGTGGAGCGCACGTCCACTCCCGCGGCCCTGATCCGGCGCACCACCTCGCCGAGTCGGGCCAGCCCCGGCGCCGGATCCAGCCGGTCGTCGGCGGTCCGCCCGCGCGCGGCGTCCGGCGGTTCCTCGTCGACGTCGGACGTGTCCTCCTCGTCCGCGCGCAGCAGCATCAACATCCGGCGCATCTCGTCCAGGGTCTCGCGCGTGGTTTCGCCTATGGTGCGCAACGCCGCCTCGGCGGTGGGCGGATCCGAGGTCAGCACGTACTCGGCGAGGCCGGCCTGCACGGAGATCACCGACACGTGGTGGGCGACCACGTCGTGCAGTTCGCGCGCGATCCGCACCCGCTCGTCGGTCACCGCCCGGCGGGCCCGGGCCTCCTGCTCACGGGCCAGTCGGGCGGTCAAGATCGCGTACTGCGCGTTGCGTTCGCTCAGTCGCCGGGCCGCGACGCCGAACCAGCAGATGCCCGGCGGGATGACCAGGATCTGGGCGACGACGGTGGTCATCGAACCCCCGTCCGCGGCCAGTCCGGCGTACAGCCAGGTGGCGCCCACCGCCACCACGCAGCCGACCATGGTCCGGATCGATCGGTGCGCGGCGACCGTGTAGATCCCCATCAGCGTGCCGAGCGAGTTCACCACCGGCCAGTAGCCCAGCGCGATGTAGACCACTTGGAGGGCGAGCATGACCAGCAGGACCGGGACCGGGGCGCGGCGGCGCAGGATCAGCGGCAGGTTGATCACCACGATCAGCGCGAAACCGAGCGTGTCGGTCTCGCGCCAGTCCCCGGTGGGATCCTCGTGGGCCAACAGCAGACTGACCACGATGTAGGACAGCGCGAGGATCGCGTCCACCACCGTCGTGGGGAGGTTGACGGACAGCCTGCTCCGCACCGTTCGGGCCCGCATCGGCGCAGCGTAGCCCGTGATCGACGGGCCGTCGTCAAACCGACGGTCCACACCCGTCTACCACGCTGGTTGTAGACCGCTACGGCGAGCGCCGCGCGGGTGGACGGCCGACCGCGGGCGGAGGCGGTGGTGCGAGACTGGTTCGTGTGCCCGCCGATACCGACCCCGCGATCGTCCTCGACGGGACCGGCGACGACCGACTCGTGCGCTGAAGGCACGACGGGCGGGTGGTCGAGGTGGCCTTGGATCGGCCGCCGCGCTCGGTGGTGGTGTGGGCGGACCGGGTCCTGGTGGTCGAGGCCCTGGATCCGGAACCGGGCACACCCACGGACAACGCCGTCGTGTTCGCCGCGCACGGCGCCGCGTCGGTGCGGTTGCGCCCACCGCGGGACCTGGTCGCGGAGCCGTCGTGGGTGATCGGCTTCCATCTCGCCCACCTCGACGCCGAGGGGCAGCCGATCCTGGTGGTCGCGACCCGCTCCGGCGACTTTTGGGGCAGACCGGACCTGGCGACGGGCGGTCTCGCCGACGTCCGCACCTGGCGCTGATCGCCGCGACCCGCGCGCCGCGCGCCGGGCGGTCACGGATACGCAGCGATCGGCCGGCGGTTTGGCAAATGTTGCCGTCGAGGGCTCGGCCGGTACAGCGTGTACTGAACACGATCACCGGTGCCGCGGCGGGTGCATGTCGCCGGTCACGGCCCCGGGTCGAGGCGAGCCGGGCAGTACGGGTGTCGAGGGGTGTGTGCCGTGTCGCAGGCGTGGTGGGACGACGAGGGCGTCGACGCGGGCGGCCTGGGTGGGCCCGAGGATGTGGTCGCCCGGCTCGACGGCGTGGACTACCTGGCCGGCGCCGGCATCGGCACCGCCGCCTACCTCGCGCTGCGGATGGGTCGGCCGCTGCTGCTGGAGGGCGAGCCCGGGGTGGGCAAGACCGCGCTCGCCCAGGCGTTGTCGGCCGCGTTTCGCGTGCCGCTGTTCCGGCTCCAGTGCTACGAGGGTTTGGACGCCTCGCAGGCGCTCTACGACTGGGACTTCCCGCGCCAGATGTTGCACCTGCGGGCGGCCGGCGCGGCGGGCGAGACCGATGCCGCGGCCCTGGAGGCGGGGCTGTACGACCGGCGCTACCTGATCGCCCGGCCGGTGTTGCAGGCGATCGAGGCGGCGCCGGCGGTGCTGCTCGTGGACGAGGTGGATCGGGCCGACGACGAGTTCGACGCGTTCCTGCTCGAGGTGCTCTCCGACTTCGCGGTGACCGTGCCCGAGCTGGGCCGGATCGCCGCGAAGGTGCCGCCGCTGGTGGTGCTGACCTCCAACCGCACCCGCGAGCTGCACGACGCGCTCAAGCGACGCTGCCTCTACCACTGGCTCGACCACCCCGACCACGCGCAGGAGGTGGCGATCGTGCGCCGCCGACTGCCGGAGGTGAGCTCCCGGCTGGCCGAGGACGTGGTCCGTGCCGTCGGGCGGCTGCGCGCGGCCGACCTGGTCAAACCGCCCGGCGTGTCCGAGACCCTGGACTGGGCCGGCGCGCTGCTCGTGCTCGGCGTGCGCGAGCTCGACCCCGACAGTGCCGCACGCACGCTCGGCGCGGTGCTCAAGCACCGGGAGGACCTGGACGGCGTACGGGCGGCCGGGCTGGTTCGGCTGCTCGCGGCGGGCGGCTGAGATGGCCGGGCGCGGTCCGCTGGACGCGGATACGGTGCGCGCCGCGGCCGCGGCGCCGACCCGGCGTGACGGGGTGGAGACGCTGGTCGCCTTCGCGCGCACCGTCCGGGCCGCCGGTGTGCCCGCCGACCCGGGGCGCGTGCAGGCGTTCCTGACCGCCGCGGCCGAGCTGGGCGCCGACGCGCGGCCGGCCACCTACTGGGCGGGCCGGCTCACGCTGTGCTCCACGCCCGGGGAACTGGCCCGCTACGACGCCGCGTTCACCGCGTACTTCGACTGCGAACAACCGCCGCCCGGGCGCCGCCGACCCGACGTCGACGTCGAACGCGCCGTGGGCCTGCCGGGCCCCGACGAAGTGCCGCCCCGCCGGGAGGAGTCGGACGACGAACCCCGGATCGCCGCCGCCGACCGCACCGAGATCCTGCGCCGGCGCGACATCGCCGCGCTGGATCCGGCCGCGCGTGCCGAGTTGCGCCGACTGCTCGCGCTGCTGCGCCCGGCCGCGCCGACCCGGCGCACCCGGCGCCGGCGGCCGGCCCGACACGGGCGGATCGACCGCACCCGCACGGTGCGCGCCGCGCTGCGGACCGGAGAGTTCGACCGGCTGCGCTACACCGACCGGGTCGTCCGGCCGCGCCGGCTGGTGCTGCTGCTCGACGTCAGCGGCTCGATGGCGCCGTACGCGGACGCGCTGCTGCGCTTCGGCCACGCCGCGGTTCGGCGCCGCCGCGGCGCCGAGGTGTTCACCATCGGTACCCGGCTGACCCGGATCAGCCGGGAGCTGGCCCACACCGACCCGAACCGGGCGCTGGCCGCGGCGTCCGCCGCCGTACCCGACTTCAGCGGCGGCACCCGGCTCGGCGATCAGCTCCACGCCTTCCTGGAGGGCTGGGGCCGGCGCGGCGTGGCCCGGGGCGCCGTGGTGGTGATCGCCTCGGACGGCTGGGAGCGCGGCGACCCGGACCGGCTCGCGGTGGGCATGGCCCGGCTGCACCGGCTCGCGCATCGGGTGATCTGGGTCAATCCGCACCGTGCCCGAGAGGGGTATCAACCCCTGGCGGCGGGTATGGCCGCGGCTCTTCCATACGTTGACGACTTTGTCGCCGGGCACAGCCTGGCGGCCCTGGAGGAACTGTGTGCACTGCTGGTGGACGAGCGAGGGACCGGGTGAACGGCCATGCGTGAACTGCTCGACCACCTGGAGGCGTGGTACGGGGACGGGCGCACCTTCGCGCTCGCGACCGTGGTGTCCACACTGCGCAGTGCCCCGCGCGACGCGGGTGCGGTGATGGCGGTGTCCGCCGACGGCGTGGCGCTGGGCAGCGTCTCGGGCGGGTGCGTCGAGGGCGACGTGTACGAACTCGCGCGGGAGGTCATCGCCGAGGGCCGGCCGCGTACCGCCGCGTACGGGATCAGCGACGACGACGCGCTGATGGTGGGCCTGACCTGCGGCGGCACCCTGGAGGTGTACGTCGAGCCGATCGACCCGGCGCGCTATCCGGAATTTCCCGAGCTGATCGCCGCGCTGCGCGAGGGCCGGCCGATCGCGGTCGCCACCGTGGTCGCGGCCCCGGACCCGGATCGGCTCGGCACCCGGGTGGTGGTCGGCGCGGACGAGGGCGGCGCGGGCGAGGCCGGGAGCGGTCCGTTCGTGCCCGCGCTGCGCGCGTTGCTCGCGGACGATCGCACCACGCTGGCCCGGCCGGACGGCGACGCGCTGGTTCCGGTCGAGGCGCTCGGCGTACGACAGGACGAGATCGTCTTCGTGCGCTCGTACCTGCCGCGCCCGCGGTTGCTGGTGTTCGGCTCGAACGACTACGCGGTGGCGGTGGCCCGCGCGGGCGCGTTCGCCGGGTTCCGGGTGACGGTGTGCGACGCGCGCCCGGTGTTCGCGACCGCGGAGCGTTTTCCCGACGTCGACGAGTTGGTGGTGGACTGGCCCGACCGCTACCTCGCGGACACCCGGGTGGACGGGCGCACGGCGGTGTGCGTGCTCACCCACGATCCCAAGTTCGACGTTCCGGTCCTGGTCCGGGCGTTGCGCATGCCGGTCGCCTACGTCGGCGCGATGGGCAGTCGCCGGGCGCACGAGGACCGGTTGTCGCGGCTGCGCGAGGCGGGCGTGACCGAGGCCGAGTTGGCGCTGCTGCACTCCCCGATCGGCCTGGACCTGGGTGCGCGCACTCCGCAGGAGACCGCGATCGCGGTACTCGCCGAGATCGTCCGGGCCCGTCACGGCGGCTCCGCCCGCCCGCTGTCGCTGACCGACGGCCGCATCCACCGCTGAGCACCACGCGGCCGCCGCGACCGAGCCGCACACGTGCCGCACGTGCGGCACCACCCGGCACCGCAAGGAGCCCGCCGCGCGATTCGCGTGGCGGGCTCCTTGCGGTGCCGGGTGGTGCCGAAGGTCAGCCGATCGGCGGTATCGCCTCCGCCAGCGCCCGGACCGCCGCGACGAAGCAGTCCGCCGGCGGGGTGACCAGGCCCGCGCCGACCTGACCGGTGCCCGCGACCTTGCCCGCGATGCCGGTGTTGATCTGCGGCAGGATGCCGGTGCGCACCACCTTGGTCACGTCGATCCCGGTCGGCGTGCCGCGGAAGTCCAGCACCGGGATCTGGTAGGCCGGGTTCTCCGCGAGGGTGATCTCGTACATCCGCCGGGTCGCGGCCAGCGCGTCGTCCACCTCGCCGCCGATGAACCGCACGATCGCCGGTGCCGCCGCCATCGCGAAGCCGCCGATGCCGGCGGTCTCGGTGATCGCCGAGTCGCCGATGTCCGGGTTGGCGTCGTCCGGGCCGTACGCGCCCAGGTACAGACCGTCCGGGACCTCGGCGGGGCCGGTGTACCAGCGGTCGCCGGTGCCGGAGACCTGGATGCCGAAGTCGGTGCCGTTGCGCGCCATCGCCACCACGAGCGAGGAGCCGGGCACGTCGCGGCCCGCGTCCATCGCCAGCTTGCAGGCGGGCATGTCCAGGTTCAGGAAGAAGTGGTCGTTGCCGCCGACGAAGCGGGCCGCCTCGGCGATGTCCGAGGTCGGCGCGCCGCTGTCGATCATGTTCGGCAGCAGTTCGCGCAGCAGCATCAGGGTGCCGGCGCGGTTGCGGTTGTGGCCCTCGTCGCCCATCTGCAACATCTGCGCGATGATCGCCCGGATGTCGATCGCCTCGCCCGCGCGCACCGCGGTGCGCAGCAGCGGACCGAGCACCGCGGACATCCAGCGCAGCCGCTCGATCACCTCGGGCCCGTACGCGCCGTAGCGCAGCACCTTGCCCAGGCCCTCGTTCAGCGAGCACCACGCGCGGGTGCCGTGCGTGGTGTCCTCGAGTTCGAACATCCACATCGACGGGCTGACCACGCCCGCCATCGGCCCCACCGCGTGGTGGTGATGGCACGAGTCCAGTTCGGCGTGACCCTCGGCGAGGAACTTCTCCGCCGCCTCGGGGGTGTCGGCCAGGCCCTCGAAGAGCACCGCGCCGATCAGCGCGCCGCGCATCGGCCCGGACGCCCGCGCCCAGTCGATCGGCGGTCCGGCGTGCCGGAACTGGCCGGCCTTCAGACCCAGCGCCTCGCTCGCGGGCTTGACGTCCACCAGGTGCGGCGTGGATGCCAGCACCCGTTCGATCGCGACCTTGTTGGCCGCCTCGCGGCGCGCGTCGGCGAGCACCGCGGCCAGCGCGTCGGCGGTGCCGGGCAGCGGCGGGCGCCAGTCGACGGCGGTCACCGGTACGGCCTGCGCGGCCAGCGCGTCGGCGAGCAGATCGGCGCCGACCGTCACCACGGACGGGTCCCGGGTCAGCAGCGTGCCGCCTCGGGGGTTGGGAGCACTCACGCGTCGAGCCCTTCTACGATCGCCACGGCGCGCCGGGCGGCCTCGGCATTGGACAGGTGGACCTCGGCGCCGGCGGCGGTCAGGGTGCGGGCCTGGGCGTCCAGGTCCTGCGGGTCCAGGTCGGTGCCGCACAGCGAGATCAGGACGGCGGGGGCGTCCGGTCCGGCGGCGCGCAGCACCTCGGCCAGGTCGGCGGCCGGGTCCGGGTGCGCGCCGTGTCCCAGGACGACGTCCAGGAGCAGGACCGCGGTGGCCGGGTCGGCCAGTTCCTCGGCGAGCCGCTCCAGGCGCAGGCTCGGGTCGATCATCGGGTGCGGGCGGCCCGCGGTCAGGCCGTCGTCGCCGAAGTCGATCATCAGGTGCCCGGCCGTGCGCAGGTCGGCGGGCAGCGCCCAGTCGGCCCGCAACGGGATGTTGGAGGCGATCGGGCCGAGCCGGTCGGCGGCGATGATCATCGCCTCGTCGCACAGCGTGCCGCCGCAGAACAGCCCGCGCAGCGCGCCGGTACGGGTGGGCACGGTCCGCTCGGGACGCCAGGTCCGGTCCTGGACGCCGGCGTGTCCGATGGCGGCCAGCGCCTTGGTCGCGGCGGCGGTGAGGTCCTCGCGGCCCTGCCCGAGGAAGGCCAAATGCACCGGTGTGGACAGCGTCGAGGCGTAGCGCTCGACCTCGGCCGCGACCGAGTCGGCGGGCGGCTTGGAGACCACCACGATCAGTTCGGTGGCCGGGTCGGCGTCCAGCATCGCCAGCGCCTGGAGCGTCGAGCGGGCGCCGACCGCCTCGCTCAGGTCCCGTCCGCCCACGCCCAGGCAGTGGCTGACGCCGCTGCCGGCCGCGTGCAGCAGGCACATCAGTTCCTGCGATCCGGTGCCGGAGGCGGCCACGATGCCGATCGGTCCCGGGCGCACGGAGTTGGCGAAGCCGAGGCCGACGCCGCCGACCAGCGCGGTGCCGCAGTCCGGGCCCATCACCAGGAGGCCGCGTTCGCGGCCCACGTCCTTGAGTCGGATCTCCTGCTCGACGGGCACGTTGTCGCTGAAGATCAGCACGTCCAGGCCCGCTTCGAGGGCGTCCATCGCCTCGGCGAAGGCGTGCGGTCCGGGTACCGAGACCAGCGCGAGGCTCGCGTCGGGCGTGGCACCGGCGGCGGTACGGATCGTGCGCGGCGGGACGCCGGCGGCGGAGCCGATCCCGGTGCCGCCGCCGGTGGACAGGACCAGGGCCTGTTCGAGCACCTCGACGGCGCGCCGCAGCGCGTCGTCGTCGTCGGCCCGGATCGCCACGATCAGGTCGTTGGGTCCGGCGCCGTCCGGGGTCTCGAAGCCCATGCCCGCCAACAGGCCGACGTTGAGTTCCGTCGCCATGGCGACGAGCGCCTTGGTGACCCCGTCCACCGCGGATACCGATCGGCTCACCTGCATCAGGCTGACCGAGTCTCGGTATGTTCCGCGGCGCAGCTCAAGCGCGCTGCTCACGGGCGCTCCTTCCTTCGGGGTACGGGAGTTCGGTGGGACCGCCGCAGCCGCGAGGGGCTCCGGCGATCGCTGGTGCGAGATCTGCGTCGGCCGCCTCGGCCCCGGCCAGGACGCCGTGGGCCAGGTCCGCGCCGGAGGTGTGACCCACCGTCAACAGGCGGCGCAGGCAAGGGATGACGTCGGTGTCCCGGCCCACCGCACCGATCAGGTCGATCAGTTGCCCGCAGCCGTCGCCGCGGACGGCGTGGCCGAGCAGCGCGGCGGACAGGTCGGTGGTGCGGCCCGGGGCGTGTGCCGTGACGCGCGCGCCGAGGGCGCTCGCGTGCCGGCCGCCGGCCCGGTCGGGGGCGAGCAGGCGCAGCGCGAGCAGGAAGCCGCACAGCGCGTCGTCGCCGCTGGGGGTCAGTCCCGGGCCCAGGCCGATCAGTCGCAGCGCGGCGGCGTACGCGCGATCGGGGTCGGTCGCGACGTGTCGGCCCAGTTCGGCCAAGTGGGCGCGCGCGTCGGCGGACAGGCCGGTGCGTACCGGCTCCAGTGCGGTGCGCAGCGTGGCGCGCCCGGCCCGGCGGGTGTCGGTGTCGCCCGGCGCGGGCGGGCGCGGCGGGGTCCACCAGCGGGCCGCCGGCACCCGCAGCGGGCCGATGCGCACGCGGCCGTCGCCGATGTGGGCGTGCCGGTGGCCGGCGAGTGCGGGGAAGGGGGACGCGCTGCTGCGGCCGGCGACCACGAGGGCGTTGGGCAGTCGGACCGCGTCGTGCGTGCACAGGGCCAGGACCGTGTCGTCCGGGTCGGCGAGGTAGATCGCGGCCGGGAAGACGCCGAGAACCCGCGCGGGCCGGGTCGACGCGCACAGTGCCGCGCGGATCCGCTCGGAGGCCGAGCCCGGCATCGTCACCGTCGCCGGATCGCCATTGTCTCCCGGGTCTACCACGGTGGTGCCTCCCGGGAACGGTGCGGAATCGAGGTGGTGTGGAGCGGACGCGAAGTGGTACGGGGATCGACGTGCTGTCGTGCCGAGTGCTGTCGTGCCAGGTGTTGCCGTGCCGGGTGTTGCCGGGTCGAGCGATGCCGGGTCGAGTGGCGCCGGGTCCACCGGTGCCGGGCCCGACGACGCCCCTGGTCGAAACGGTGCGGAGTCGATGATCGACACGGTGTGGCCGAGGTCTCCGGGGCGGTGGGCCCCGGTGTGACCTGTCATCCGGTGCCACTCAAATCGGACCGGCTCAATGTCTGTTGTGAACGTAATCCAATGGCTATGGTCCTCGAATGGAGCAAGTTGCCAACCTTGGCGGAGATAATTCGCGTAATTTGCCAAGCCCTGGTGGAAGTCCGGGCGGGGTGCGAACCGCGAGTACCGGCACGCTCGTCCGCGGCGTCGCGGTGCGCGACGTGCTGAGCCTGTCCAGCCTGTCCGGCGCCCGGCTGATGGCCGGCGAGCGCGGCTTGGACCGCGTGGTGCAGCGGCTCAACGTGATGGAGGTCCCGGACATCCTGCCCTGGACCAAACCGCACGAACTCCTGCTGACCACCGGCTACCCGCTGCGCGAGACCCCGCAGTCCCTGTGCGATCTGGTGACCGAGTTGGAGTCGCGCCGACTCGCCGCGGTGGGCATCAAGCTGGGCCGCTACCTGGACGAGTTGCCCGCCGACATGCTGGAGGCCGCCGACCGGGTCGGCCTGCCGATCATCCGGCTGCCCGACGACGTCGCCTTCGACGACATTCTCAACCAGGTGCTCACCGATATCCTCAACCGGCAGGCCGCGGTGCTGGCCCGCTCCGAGGAGGCGCACCGCGCGCTGGTCAGTGTGGTGCTCGCGGGCGGCGGCCTGGAGGCGATCACCGACGAACTCAGCCGCCTGCTGGGCGGCACCGTCATGGTCACCACACCCGACGGGCGACTGCTCGCGTCGTCGGCCTCCGAACAGGTCGCGGCCACATCCAGCGGGCGCGGCGTGTTCGACGCCACCGGCCGCTTCCGGGTGGAGCGCTTCAAGCACGGCGCGCGGGCCCTGGAGGACCCGACCACCGGGGTGGCCCTGGTGCCGATCCTGGCCGGTGCCCTCGACCACGGCCGGGTCGTCCTGATCTCCGCCGGGCGCACGCTCGACGAGAGCGACATCCAGGTGTTGGAACGGGCCGCCGCCACAGCGGCACTGGTGATCACCAAGGAACTCGCGGTCGCCGCCGTGGAGAGCAAGTACCAGGGCGACTTCATGCGCGACCTGCTGGCCGGCCGGGCCGGCGACCCGGCGCACACCGTGCGGCACTGCGCGTCGCTGGGCTGGGCGATCGACCGCCCGCTGACCGTGGTGGTCGCGCAGTTGGAACCCGGCGAGGGCCTCGACCCGGAGTCGGACGACCTGCGGCCCGCCCACGAACGCTTCGCCACCGCGTGGGGCATCGTGGTGCGCGAACGCGATCCGCGCGCGGCCGTGGTCGGCTACAGCCAGGAGGTCGTGGTGGTGATGGGCGCCTCGGAGCGCACCCCGCCAGGCGAGTTGGTCCGGCACATGGTCGCCCAGGTCTCCGGCGACGGCGGCGGCGGGCGCCGCTCGTTCTCCACCGGGGTCAGCCGCGTGGTCACCGACCCCGCGCTGCTGCCCGAGGCCTACGAACAGGCGCGCCGCGCGGCCAAGGTCGGCCGGCAGATGCACGGTCCGGGCGGCATCGCCGACTTCGACAGCCTGGGCGTGTACCGCCTGCTCAGCCTGGTCCCCGACTCGGCCGAACTGACCAGCTTCATGCGGGAGACCCTCGGCGAACTCGCGAGCCGCGAGGACGAGGAGACCACCGATCTGCGCACCACCCTGGAGGTGCTGCTCGACACCAACCTGAACGTGGCCGAGACGGCCCGGATCCTGCACTTCCACTACAACACGCTGCGCTACCGGATCGGCAAGCTCGAACGGTTGCTCGGCGCGTTCACCACGGATTCGCATCTACGGCTCAACATCATGCTGGCGCTCCAGGTGCGCCGCATGCGCGGGCTGTAGCGTAGCGCGCACGTACGGAGAGACCCTTGGTTGTTCATCCATACGCCGAGACGAGTCGGCAACAAACCTTGGGTGAATTTCACAACACCACCAGGCCGGATCTGTCAGCTATCACCCAAGCCGCAGTGTCCGACCCGTCCATAACCTTCCCCCAACCTCGTGGCGAGAACGGCGAACATCACCGGATCGCGCTCACCGTGCCGGGTCGTGCGACAACGAATCGCCCTCGCACCCCCCTACGCCTGGAAGGCGGCTGAACATGGCACTCGGCTTGGGATGGAAGCTCTACGGGGACGGCAGCACCCCACCTCCGGGTGAGGTCGTACGCCCCGACGAACGACTCTCGTGGGGTCGGACCATCGGTCTGGGCGCACAGCACATCGTCGCGATGTTCGGCGCGACATTCGTATTCCCGGTGGTCATGGGTCTGGACCCCAACCTGGCGATCATGATGTCGGGTCTGGCCACGGTGGTCTTCCTGCTCATCGTGCAGGGGAAGATCCCCAGCTACCTCGGCACCAGCGCCGCGTTCGTCGGCGCGGTCGCCACCATCCGCGCCTCCGGCGGCTCCAGCGCGACGGTGACCGGAGCGATCCTGGTCGCCGGCGCGGTACTCGCGCTCGCCGGCGTGCTGATCCACCTGCTCGGCGCCGAACTCGTCAACAAGGCGCTGCCGCCGGTGGTCACCGGCGCCGTGGTGCTGTTGATCGGCTTCAACCTGGCGCCCGTGGTGGCCGAGGTGTACTGGCCGCAGGACCAGTGGATCGCCATCCTGACGATGACCGCGGTGATCGCGATGACCGTGCTGCTGCGCGGCTTCTGGTCCCGGATCGCGATCTTCCTCGGCCTGGTCTTCGGCTACGCGATGTCGTGGCTGTTCGACAAGGGCTTCGGGCAGATCACCTCGGCCCAGCCCGGTCAGCACGACGGCAAGGAGTTCGCGCACGACCGGGTCGACTTCTCCGGTGTCACCTCCGCCGACTGGTTCGGGCTGCCCTCCACGCACGCCCCGGACTTCAAGACCTCGGCGATCCTGGTCGCGCTGCCCGCCGTGATCGCGCTGATCGCGGAGAACGCCGGCCACGTCAAGGCGGTCTCCGAGATGACCGGCGCCGACCTGGACGGCAGCCTGGGCAAGGCGATCACCGCGGACGGCCTGGGTACCGTGATGGCCAGCGCGGTGGGCGGCTCGCCCACCACCACCTACGCCGAGAACATCGGCGTCATGGCGGCCACCCGGGTCTACTCCACCGCCGCCTACTACGTGGCGGCCGCCGTCGCCGTGTTGTTCGGCCTGTGTCCCAAGTTCGGCGCGCTGATCGCGGCCACCCCCGGCGGCGTGCTCGGCGGCATCACCGTCGTGCTCTACGGCATGATCGGCCTGCTCGGCGCCAAGATCTGGATCGAGAACAAGGTCGACTTCGCCAACCCGATCAACCTGGTCCCGGTCGCGGCCGGCGTGGTGATCGGCATCGGCGGCGTCGCGATCAAGTTCAACGACGACTTCACCATCGAGGGCATCGCGCTGGGCACCATCGTCACCCTGGTGATATACCACGCCCTGCACGCCCTGGCCCCCTCGCACATGCGCGACCCCAAGGCCCCCGCCGACGTCGAACTCGAGGGCGGCACCGCGCTGTCCCTGGGCACCGTGGAGGAACACCGGCCCGCGGAGCAGCCGTTGACCGGCTCCACCGCCGCCGCTCCGCCGCCGAAGACGCCGTCCAGCTGACGCCGACACACGAGGCGCACCACCGCACGCGACACCAGGAGGAGACGACACCGTGAAGCCGCCGGCATTCCGATATCACGCACCGACCGATCTGGCCGAAGCCCTCGACGTCCTCGACGGCGTCGGCCACGACGGAAAGGTCCTCGCCGGCGGCCAGAGTCTGATCCCGATGCTGAACATGAGACTCGCGGCCCCGGCCAACCTGGTCGACATCAACGGGCTCGCCGAACTCTCCTATGTCCGCACCGACCCCGGCGGCGTCGCGGTGGGCGCGCTCGCCCGGCACGCCGAGGTCGAGGCGGACGAGGCCGCACACGCGGTCGTCCCGCTGCTGCGCCAGGGCCTGCGCCTGGTCGCCCACCCGGTGATCCGCAACCGGGGCACCACCGTGGGCAGCCTCGCGCACGCCGACCCCTCCGGTGAGATGACCGCCGTACTGGCCCTGCTCGGCGGCTCGATGACGCTGGCCCGCAAGGGGGCCACCCGCACCGTGCCCGCCGAGGACTTCTTCGTCGGGCCGCTGGAGGCGTGCATCGAGGCGGGCGAGCTGGCCGTGGCCGCCTACTTCCCCCGGCTGCCGGGCCGTACCGGCACCGAGTTCGTGGAGATCGCCCGCCGACACGGCGACTACGCGATGTGCGGCGTCGCGGCGGCGGTCACCGTCGACGACGACCTGCGGATCGTCTCCGCCCGGGCCGCCTACCTCTCGCTCTCGCCGGTGCCGCTCGTGCTCGACCTGACCGACGCGCTGATCGGCCGTACCGCCGACACCGCCGCCTGGCAGGACGCGGCGACCCTCGCGTCCTCGAGTCTGGAACCCGAGCCGGACATCCACGCCACCGCCGAGTACCGCGCGCAGTTGGCCGGCGTACTCACCGTCCGTGCGCTGCGCACCGCCACCGAACGCGCGGCCCTGGTCGACCCGAACCCCAACGCAGCACGCGACACCGGCACCAACGAGCGGAGCGCCCGATGACCGAGACGCAGATCCCCACCGAACAACGCCTCGACATCCGGCTCAGCGTGAACGGCGTGCTGCACACCACCCCCGTCACCCCGCGCCGACTGCTCTCCGACTGCCTGCGCCACGACCTGGGCCTGACCGGCACCCACGTGGGCTGCGAGCACGGCGTGTGCGGCGCGTGCACCATCCAGGTCGACGGCAAGCCGATGCGTGGTTGCCTGATGTTCGCCGTCAGCGCGCAGGGCCACGAGATCACCACGGTCGAGGGACTGGCCGACGCCGACGGCACCATGCACCCCGTGCAGCAGGCCTTCCGCGAGTGCCACGGACTCCAGTGCGGGTTCTGTACACCCGGCTTCCTCACCGTCGTCTCCGCCTTCCTGGAGGAGAACCCGACGCCGACCGAGGAGGAGGCGCGCGAGGCGATCTCGGGCAACCTGTGTCGCTGTACCGGGTACCAGAACATCGTGAAGTCGGTGCTGCGCGCCGCCGAGATCACCAGCGAACGCCGGGCCGACGAGCAGTCCGAGGGGGACGCCCGATGACCACCAAGATGTTCGGCGCACCCGTGCAACGCACCGAGGACCTGCGCCTGTTGGTCGGCAACGGCCGCTATCTCGACGACCTGGGCGAGGGCTCCTACGAGGCCGCGTTCGTACGCAGCCCGCACGCCCGCGCCAGGATCACCGGGATCGACGTCACCGGCGCGCTCGACGTCGACGGCCTGGTCGCCATCTACACCTACGAGGACCTGACCGGCCGGGTCGCCGAGCCGCTCCCGCTGCTCATCCCGCACCCCGCGCTCACCCACGGCCGTACCGCGTACCCGCTGGCCAAGGAGTTCGTCAACCACGTCGGCGAGGCCGTCGTGATGGTCGTCGCCCGGGACCGCTACCTGGCCGAGGACGCCTGCGAGCGGATCACCGTCGAGTACGAACCGCTGCCGCCCGTGGTCGGCATCGAGAACGCCTTCCGCGCCGACCGCCTGGTGCACGAGGACGTGCCCGGCAACTGCGCGGCGCACTTCGTCCAGGAGGTCGGCGACGCGCCCGCGGCGATCGCCGCCGCGCCGAACCGGCTGGAGTTGAAGCTCGACATCGAGCGCAGCGCGTGCATGCCGATGGAGGGCCGCGGGGTCTACGCCCGCTGGGACGCCGCCGACACGAGCCTACGCGTGTACACCTCCACGCAGACCTCCACCGGCGTGCGCGCGGCCGTCGCGGCCAAGCTGGACCTGCCGCTGGACCGGGTCGAGTGCGTCACCCCCGACGTCGGTGGCGGCTTCGGCGTCAAGATCGTGCACCCGTGGCCGGAGGAGATCCTCGTCCCGTGGGCGGCCCGACTGCTCGACCACGAGGTCAAGTGGACCGAGGACCGCCGCGAGCACTTCATCTCCGCCGCGCACGAGCGCGGGCAGTTGCAGACCGTACGGGTCGGCTTCGACGACGACGGCCGACTGCTCGGCCTGGACGTGGAGATCCTGCACGACAACGGCGCCTACACGCCGTACGGGATCATCGTGCCGATCATCACCTCCACCCAGTTGCTCGGCCCGTACAAGCCCGGCGCCTACCGGGTGGACTTCCGCAGCCTGTACACCAACACGGTGATAGTGACCCCCTACCGCGGCGCCGGGCGTCCGCAGGGTGTGTTCGCGATGGAGCGCGCGATGGACGCGATCGCCGACCACCTGGGTCGCGATCGCACCGAGGTGCGCGCGGTCAACTTCATCAAGCCCGAGGAGATGCCCTACGACCACGGCCTGCTCTTCCAGGACGGCCGACCGCTGATCTACGACTCGGGCGACTTCCCCGGGTCGTTGGAGGCGCTGAAGAAGCTGGTCGGCTGGGACGAGTTCGAGGCGTACCGCGCGCAGGCGCGGGCCGAGGGCCGCCGGGTCGGAATCGGCGTCGCGTGCTACGTCGAGGGCACCGGCGTGGGTCCGTACGAGGGTGGTCACGTCCAGATCGAGACCACCGGCAAGGTCAACGTCGCCACCGGGTTGACCAGCCAGGGCCAGGGCCACCAGACGGTGTTCGCGCAGATCGTCGCCGACGAACTGGGCGTACCGCTCGAGGACGTCACGGTGACGACCGGTGACACCCGCCGATTCCCGTACGCGGTAGGCACGTTCGCGTCGCGGGCGGCGGTGATGAGCGGCAACGCCATCGCGCTTGCCGCGCGCAACGTCAAGGCCAAGGCGCTGCGGATCGCGGGCGAGGCGCTGGAGGCCGATCCGCGCGACCTGGAGATCGTCGACGGTCGGGTGCGGGTCAAGGGCAGCCCGGGCTCCTCGGTCGCGCTCGGCACCGTCGCGGTGTTGTCCAACCCGCTGCGCTACGCCTTCGACGAGGCGTCCCAGGCGGCCACCCAGCTCACCGGCGCCGCCGACTTCTCCAAGCTGCCGGTCCCCGAGGGCGAGGAACCGGGCCTGGAGGGCCGCGACTACTACTCGCCGCCGACCGCCACCTTCGCCAACGGCATGCACGCGGTGATCGTGGAGACCGACCCCGACACCGCCGAGATCCGCATCCTGCGCTACTGCGTCGTGCACGACTGCGGGCACCTGATCAATCCGATGATCGTCGAGGGCCAGGTGCACGGCGGCGTCGCGCAGGGCGTCGGTGGCGCGCTGTACGAGCGCATGGAGTACGACGAGCACGGGCAGTTGGTCAACGCCTCGTTCATGGACTTCCTGATGCCGTACGCCAGCGAGGTCCCCAAGATCGAGATCGACCACCTGGAGACGCCCTCCCCACTCAACCCGCTCGGCATCAAGGGTGCCGGGGAGGCGGGCGTGATCCCCGCGGCGGCCGTGTTCGCCTCCGCGATCGAGGACGCCGAGGGCTTCCCGATCGTGCGGATGCCGATCCAGCCGTCCGAACTCTTCCACCTGCGCAAGCGGTTCGCCGCCGGCGAGATCCCGGCCCTGCGCCGCGGCGCCGACCATGCCGCCGGCACCCACCGTTAAGGAGCACGTCGCACCATGAAGGTCCAAGGAAACGCCATCCTGAACGCGCCGGCCGACAAGGTCTGGGCGGCGCTGAACGACCCGGCCGTGCTCACCCGCACCATCCCCGGCTGCGAGAAGCTCGAGGAGACCGGCCCCGACGCGTACCGGATGACGGTGACGATGGGCGTCGCCTCGATCAAGGGCACCTACCTGGGCAACGTGCAGCTCACCGACCAGGTGCCGCCCGGCTCGTTCATGCTCAAGGCGTCCGGCTCGGGCGGCCCGGGCACGGTCAGCGCCGAGGTCAAGGTCACCCTGGAGGACATCGACGGCGGGCGGACCCGGCTGGAGTACGACGCCGAGGCCGTGGTGGGCGGGGTGATCGGCGGGGTCGGGCAGCGCATGCTGACGGGTGTCGCCAAGAAGACGGCGGGCGAGTTCTTCAAGTCGGTCGACAAGATCCTGACCGGGCAGACGCCGCTCACCCCGGTGCCCGCGGCGGTCAACGGAACCGCCGTGGTGGCGCAGGCCGATGGCACCGTCGCGGCCGCGCCGGCGGGCGGGTACGCGGCCCCGGCGGCGGCCTCGTCGTTCGGCGGCGCCGACTTCGCCAAGGGTGCGCTGTTCGGCGCCGCGGTGGCGCTGCTCGGCGCGATCGTCGGCGGCGTGATCGCCCGTCGTCGCTGATCCACTGATCGGGAACCGATCGCGAACCGATCGGGAAAGGGAGTTACCATGCGTGCGTTCACGGCGGCGGCCGTCCAGGTCGTGCCCCGGCCGGGACCGCTCACGGCGGCGGTGGTCGAGGCGAACATCGCCCACGCGCTGGACTGGGTCACCCGCTGCGTCGAGTCCACCGGTGCCGAGTTGGTCGTACTGCCGGAGAGCGTGACCACCGGCTTCACCCCGGCGCTGAGCGCCGAGGAGTTGTGGGACCTGGTCGACGACGTCCCGGGCGCGCTCACCGAGCCGTTCCAGGAGCGGGCCCGGGAGTTGGGCGTGCATCTGGTGTGGGGCACCTACGAACGCGGGGACGACCGCGGGGTCGTGTACAACTCGTCCGTGCTGGCCGGGCCGGACGGTCGGGTGCTCGGCGTCTACCGCAAGACCCACCCGTTCGGGCCCGAACTGCGGTCGCGCGGCGGGTGGGTCACGCCGGGCGAGTACGTCAGCGTGGTGGAGACCGACCTCGGTCGGATCGGCATGATCATCTGCTTCGACGGCGACTACCCGGAGCTGAGCCGGATCCAGGCGGTGCACGGCGCCGAGGTGATCTGCCGCCCATCGGCCCTGCTGCGCTCCGCCGACCTGTGGGAACTCACCTGCCGGGCACGGGCGTACGACAACCACGTCTACGTGATCGGCGCCAACGCCACCGGCAGCGACCCGGCCGGTGTGCTGTACTTCGGCAACTCGATGATCGTCACCCCGGGCGCCGAGGTGATCGCGCGCGGCTCCTCGCACGAGGGTTGGGTCTCCGCTCGTCTGGACCCGGAGCGGGCGTTGGCGTCGCTGACCCCGGGGTCGAACGTGCCCCAGGTCTTCGACCACCTGGCCGACCGCAACCTGGACCTGATCGCCAACTACGCGGACGACCTGGTCCGTCCGGCGAAGACCACGTTCCCGCACGGCTGATCACCGCACGAACACGATGCCCCGGCCCGGCGGATCGGGCCGGGGCATCGTGCACGCGGTGCCGCGCGCTCACCCGGCCGCTCGCCCGGGTGTGCCGCCCGGCGCCGACGGCGGCTACTTGCCGAATCGCCGTTCGCGACTCGCGTACGAGCGCAGCGCGCGCAGGAAGTCCACGTGCCGGAACGCCGGCCAGTAGCAGTCCACCCAGTGCATCTCGGCGTACGCGGATTGCCAGAGCAGGAAACCGGACAGCCGCTGCTCTCCCGAGGTGCGGATGATGAAGTCGGTGTGCGCGGCGGTCGGCGAGTACAAATGCCGGGAGATGTCCTCGATATCGAACCGTTCGACCAGTTCGGCCGGGTCCCCACCGGCCGCGATGTGTGCCTCGAAGGCGCTCTTCACCGCGTCGACGATCTCGCGTCGGCCGCCGTAGCCGACCGCGACGTCCACTCTCAGCCCACCGCGCCCCTTCGTCGCGGCGGTGGCCGTCTTGAGCACCCGGGCGGCGGCACCGGGCAGCATGTCGAGCGAGCCGATCACCCGCACTTCCCAGGGCCGGCCTTCGGCCGTGATGTCCCGGACGGTCTCCTCGATGATCTCGATCAGCGGGCCGAGCTCTTCCGCGGGTCGGCCGAGGTTGTCGTCGGAGAGCATGAAGAGGGTCACGTGCTCGATTCCCGCGGCGGTGCACCACCCCAGGAACTCGGTCGCCTTGGCGCCACCCGCCCGGTACCCCTCCCGGACGTCCGCGTGCCCCGCCTTTCGGGCCCAGCGCCGGTTGCCGTCGAGCATGATCCCGACGTGCCGTGGGCGCGGCAGACCTATCAGGGTGGCGGCCAGTCGGCGTTCGTACACCGCTTCGATCGGCCGCCGCAGGAACAGCGGGAGCAGCTTCATGCACCATCTCCATCGCGTGGCAAAACCCTCGGCGGACCCTACCAGGGACGTTCTCACCGGGTCGGCGAGCGCGCTCAACGGCTTTACCACTCGGGCCACTTGCACACCGGTCGCCGCTCCGGGCCGCCGTGTCGCAGGAGCGGCTTCGCCCCGGCGCCCCGCCTGTGCCGGGGCGCCGGGGCGAAGGGACCGCGTTCAGCCGGTGTTCTCGCGCCGCCGGCGGCGGAGGACGACGGCACCGCCCGCGAGTACGAGTGCCGCGCTCGAACCGCCGACGATCAGTGGCGTCGCCGACGACGAGTCGTCCGCCGTGTCGGCGGTGGTGTAACCGCTGGACACGCCGTTGGTGTCGTAGTCCGAGCCGGGCAACTTGTCGGCGTAGCGGGCCTTGACCAGCTTCTGGTAGTCGCCGAGCGAGAGTGAGGACTGCCCGCCCAGACCCTCCTTGGCCTGGTCGTTGAGTGGCTCGACGGTGGTGACCTTGAGCCGGTACCACGCCTGCAGCTGGGGCTCGGTGAACACCAGGGCTCCGACGCCGGCCTTACCGGCGTACGTGGTGTCGCTGTCGCCGTCGCGGACGGCCGCCAGGTGCCAGCCGCCGCCCTGGGTCGGGGCGAGCATGACGGTGGCATTGCGGCCGTTGACGGTGACATCCAGCGAGGACACGAGATGGCTCAGCGCGATCGCCTGGGTGGCGATCGGCAGGGCCGTTCCCGCGACGAAGCCCGGCGTGATCTGGTTCACCACCAGAGGGTCCTTCACCGTGAACGCCGGCAGGCCCTCGCAGGGATCGGCCTTGTCCGGAATCGTCACCGGCGCCGCCCCGGGGCCGCCCTCGGGCAGCGGCACGCCGAGGAAGCGACAGACGGCGTCGTGCACGCCGGCCGACTTCACCAGATCGAGCGCGGCCTGCTGATCGGGGATGTCGACCGCGCCGGCCGGGCCGATGGCGGTGAGCAGTGCGGATGCGCTCACCGCCACAACGGTGGACAGGCGGGAGAAACGATTTCTCTCCCGTGTGGTGGACGTGCCTCGGTTTTGCATGTCGCCCGCCTTCTACTGGGAGATGTTGATCCGGGAGTGGGTCCACTTGAACGAGTTGTTGCTCACGTAGTCGTTGTAGTTCCACCACGTGTAGGTGGTGGTGTTCGGCCACGGGTCGCCGACGGCGATGGTGTTGTTCGACGTGTCGTAGCCGTAGACGACGTTCATGTGGCCACCGCCGGACGCCCACCCGATGCGGGCGCCGATCGGCCGGGCCGCCTTGACGTCGGTGCTCACCTGGTTGAACGAGGCGGCGCTGGAGAGGCCGATGCCGGTCTGCTTCATGCCCAGGCTCGCCCAGCCGTTCGCCATGTCCTGGAGCGTCGCGGGCTGGTTGTCGCAGCTCAGATTGCTGTTACGCCCGGCGGCCCGAGTGCAGAAGTCCGTTTGGGTGGTGCCGTAGCCCTGGTACTTGGCGATGGTGAGCCCGGAGGCGACCCAGCACCACTGGCTCTTCTCCTGCTTCAGCATGGTGATCTGGTCGTAGTTGGCTTCCGCCCGGGCCGTGCCGCTCGCGGCCAGAAGCAACCCCGAAGTCGTCAACGCGATGGCCGATGCGGTTTTCGCAAACCCGAATCTGCTCATACTCCTGCTTTCCCGTGTGGATACGACGAGTTTTGAGCGATCTTGCAGCTGCATGACAGCGCAAAATGATCACCTCGCCCGGGAGCCACTCGGAAAGCATTCGGGAACCACCCTGAAGGAAGGAGTCGGCGTATAAGCGTAGAAATATCCCCATGATTCCCTGCGCGGCAATGACTCGCCGTGACGGGATAAGCGTCCCGAGGCAGCCGTGGGGTCGATGCCGTGCACCGGGTCGAGGGCGGCACGGGTTGATCGACAGGGCGGGCGGGCTCCCGTACTGTGCGTGCCGACGACGGCGTGACTCATGGGGGATCGACATGGAGTACCTCTTCTATTGTCGCGACAAGCCGGGAACCAGGGCCCTGCGTGACGAACTTCAGGAAGCCCATTGGTCGTTCATGGACGAGTACGCCGAGGGGATGATCGCCCGCGGGCCGACGTTCGCCCCCGACGGGGAGACGGTGACCGGCAGCGTCCACATCGTCGACCTGCCGGACGCCGAGGCCGCGCGTGTGTTCGCGTTCGCGGAGCCGAACCACCGGGCGGGCGTGTACGAGGCAGAGGTGCTGATCCGGCGTTGGCACAACACGCTCGGCCGGAAAATGTGGGATTTCGAAGGGAGTTCGGAGGGCCACCCGCGATTCCTGATCCTCGGCCACGCCAAGGCGGGCATGACCGCGACCCGTGACCGACTGCGGGCGGAGCAACTCCGCCGGCTACTCCACGGCGACTACCGGGAAAACCTGATCGTCTGTGGGCCGTTGCTCTCCGACGACGACGCCCAGGACTGGCTGGGCACCGCGATCCTGGCCGAACTACCGGACCGCGCCGCCGCGGAGGACCTGTTGGCCCAGGGACCGTACGCGCGGGCCGGCCTGTACCGGGACATCGAAGTCCACGACTGGTGCTTCGGCGGCCGCTCGGAGGACTAGGTCCCGTCCGAGTCCGGGGTCCGTCGCTCCGGTCGAGCGGTCCGGTGCCGAGGCCGAGGTCGGCGCCGACGCTCGCCACATGCCGCCGGCCACCGCCCCGGGACGAGGGGGCGGTGGCCGGTGGAGGGGTTGCGGGGTGGGTCAGTCCATCCGCACGATGGCCGCGACCGGCCCGCCGCCGGAGGGGCCCTGGTGAACGGCGGCGACCGAGACGAACACGGCCGGGTCGCCGGTGACGGACGCGGTCACGCCGCCGACGGTGGCCTTGATCTGCCGGTGCCAGTGCACGTCCGAGTCGTCGAGCATGATGTTGCGCCGCCCGCGCACGCTGCCGCTCGGGTCCGCCTCGCACTTGAGGAACACGTTGACCAGCCGGTCGCCGAGGTCCGAGGTGTGCGGGCGCTCCGGCAGGTCGATGCCGGCCGAGCGGATCGCGGACCAGATGCCGTCCGCGTCCAGCGCGTCCTTCATCACGTCGTGGCCGACCCGGAACGGACCGCCGACGCCGCGCACGTTGCCGACCACCACGATCTGCGCGCAGTCCAGCTCGACGCCGGAGGAGCAGGACGCCACCGACGAGTACAGCGACAGGTCGCGGTGGATCTGCTCGGCGGTCGGCAGCTCGATCTCGCCGAGCGCCACGGCGATGCCCAGCGCGGTGGTGGAGTTGGAGACGTCCATGGACTTGAGGGTGTCCTCGGTCCACACGTCGAACCCGCGCGCCTTCGCGTCGTTGATGGTGTCCAGCACCAGCAGCGGCGTCTTGGTCTGCACGTAGTGCACGTCGGCCGGGTCGGTGATGCCCGCGACGGACATCGCCTTGCGTACGCCCGCGGCGACCTTCTCCACCATCGGCACACGGCCGATGTCCTCGGGCAGGATCTGCTCGCTCATCGCGACGCCGACCGACACGCGCGGCTCGTCGGTGGGCTGGTAGCGGTTCTCCGGCGCGTACGCGAAGACCGTCGCGTGGGGGGAGATCACGCCGTCGGTGCCACCGGACCACACCAGTGGGACCTGCTGCGCTTCCTCGGCCGAGCGCTTGCCCTTGGCGACCAGCACCTCGCGGAAGGCGCGGTCGGCCAGAATGCGGGTGTAGTCGTTGACCCCGCCGTTGCCCTCGGTCTTCCCGATGACGGCGAGCACATCATCCGCGGCGAACACGCCGTCGTCGATGAGCTTGGCCAATCCGGACGCGTCGGTGACGCTCTCGATGGCGACCTTGTGAACCTCGATCGGCCTGGGCACTCGTTCCACCTCGTTCATTGGAGTTCGTTGAGTTCTTTGTACTTCGTCGACCACGTGGGAAACCGCCGACGCCCCGTCAGGCGCCCGGCTCCACGACCGTCCCGGACTCGCCCGCCACCGCGGCGGTGATGCGATCCAACGACGTGATCACCGAGCGCCGGCCGCCCTTCTCGACGAAGCGCACCGCCGCCTCGACCTTGGGCCCCATGCTGCCACCGGCGAACTGGCCGGCCGCGGCGTGCGCGCGCAGTTCCTCGGGGGTGACCCGGCCGATCACCCGCTCGTTCGCGGTGCCGTAGTCGAGCATCGCGTTGGGCACGTCCGTGGCGATCACCAGCACGTCCGCGTCCACCGACGCCGCGAGCAGGGCCGCGGTGAGGTCCTTGTCCAGGACCGCCTCCACGCCGCGCTCGGCGCCGTCCGCGTCGCGCACCACCGGGATGCCGCCGCCACCGGCCGCGACCGTGACGAAGCCCGCCGCGACCAGGGTCGAGATGGCCGGCGCGTCGACCACCTCCAGCGGATCGGGCGAGGGTACGACCCGTCGCCAGCCCTTCGCGCCCCGGTCCTCCCAGTGCTGGCCGAGCGCGACGAAGCGTTCCGCCTCGGCCTGCGGCAGATGCCGGCCGACCGGCTTGGTGGGGTGCTCGAACGCCGGGTCGGCGGCGTCCACGAGCGTGCGGGTGACCACGGCGGCCACCGGCGCCGCCTGCCCGCGGCGGCGCAACGCGGCCTCCAACGCGGAGACGATGGTGAAGCCGAGGGTGCCCTGCGTCTGCGCGCCGCACCAGTCCAGGGTCACCGGGGGCACGACGTGCGCGGTGAGTTCGTTCTTGACCAGCAGGTTGCCCACCTGTGGTCCGTTGCCGTGGGTGAGCACCACCTCGACGCCGGAGGCGATCAGGTCGGCCACCGCTTCCATCGCCACCGCGACGGCGGCCCGCTGGGCGTCGGGAGTGGCACTCCCATCGGGTCCCGTCATGGCGTTTCCGCCGAGGGCGATGAGTACTCTCCCGGTGCGGGGAGTTGGCATGTGTCGAACTCTCCTGTTCCTGTCGTACGCGGGAGTCCCGGCCGTCCCGTCCGGGACTTGGGACTCTAAGCGGGTGACCAGGTCGATGGCTTGGGAGCTTGTTGACCACAAAACCCAATCGATCTGGCAGAACTTGCCGAGCGGTACGCACCGCCCGCGGGCCTCAGCAGCCGAGCCGCGCGTACCGTCCCAGCCGTGCCGCACGCCGCTCGACCGTCGGTCGGCGCAACAGTCCGACCAATTCGTACTCCAACACCTGGGCCAGTCGGGCCAGGAACGCGACCGGCTCGTCGGCCGCGTCGGGCCGCTCGGCCACGATCCGGTCCACCACCCCGTCACGCAGCAGGTCCAGCGACCGGATGCCCTGCGCGGCGGCGATCTCCGCACCCCGGGTGGGGGTGCGATAGCGCAGCGCCGACGCGCCCTCGGGCGGCAGCGGGGACAACCAGCCGTGCTGGGCGCACAACACCCGGTCGGCGGGCAGCAGGGCCATCGCGCCGCCGCCCGCGCCCTGCCCGAGCAGCAGGCACAACGTCGGCGTGGGCAGGGTGACCAGTTCGGCCAGGCACCGGGCTATCTCGCCGGCCAGCCCGCCCTCCTCGGCCTCGCGGCTGAGTGCCGCGCCGCCGGTGTCCACCACGCTGACCAGCGGCAGGTCGAGCTCGGCGGCCAGCCGCATGCCGCGTCGGGCCACCCGCAGACCGGCCGGGCCGAACGGGCCGTGACTGGATTGCCGGGCCCGGTCCTGGGCCAGGACCACGCACGGCGCGCCGCCGAATCGGGCCAGCGCGAGCAACAGACCCGGGTCGCTCTCACCTTGACCGGTGCCGTGCAGCGGCACCACCGCGCTCGCCGCGTGGCGCAACAAGGCGCGGGCACCCGGGCGTTCGGCGCGACGGGAGAGTTCGACCGAGGTCCACGCCGGAACGTCGGCCAGATCCTCGACCGGCAACGGTGCGACGTCGGGCAGGTGTTCGCGCGGCGCGGTGACGATGTCGAGGACGCGTGCGGCCACTTCGCCGAGCCGATCGGGCTCGACGACGGCGTCCACCAGACCGTGCGCGTACAGGTTCTCCGCGACCTGGACACCCTCGGGGAAGGGTTGCCCGTGCAGAGCCTCGTACACGCGCGGGCCGAGGAAACCGATCAACGCGCCGGGTTCGGCGGCGGTGACGTGGCCCAGCGAGCCCCACGAGGCGAGCACACCACCGGTGGTGGGCCCGCGCAGGTAGACCAGATACGGCAGACCGGCGCTCTTGTGCGCGGCGACCGCGGCACTGATCCGGACCATCTGGAGGAAGGCGACGGTGCCCTCCTGCATCCGGGTGCCGCCGGAGGTCGGCGACGCGACGAGCGGCAGCCGCTCGGCCGTGGCGCGTTCGACCGCGGCGACCAGGCGCGAGGACGCGGCCACCCCGATCGAGCCGGCCAGGAAGTCGAATTCGCAGGCCACGACCGCCACTCGGCGGCCCTGGATGCGTCCCTCACCGGTGACCACCGACTCGTCCACGCCGCTCTTGGCTTCGGCGGCGCGCAGTTCGTCGACGTAGCCCGCGTCCAGGCGCTCCGGGCGATGCGGTGCGGTGTCCCAGCTCGTCCAGGTGTCGGGGTCCAGGACCAGGCCGATCAGCGCGTGCGCGCCGACGCGGGTGCGGCGGGTCGGTGCGGGTACCGGTGCGGGCGTGGACGCGGTCGCCGGCACGGGCGCGGTGCTCATGCGCGCCGCGCGGCGTGCAGGGCGCGGGCGTCCTCGGCGTCGAGCCACGCCTGCACGCTGTCCGTGTGCTGGCCCAGCGTCGGCGGCGCCTCGTGCCGGCGCCGACCGCCGTCCGCCGTGTCGCCCGCTCCGTCCAGCCGAATCGGCGGGCCGGGCAGCGTGATCGGACCGAGGGTGCTGTGCATGACGTCGAGCAGCAGACCCTGCGACTTGGTCTGGTCCCACTCGTAGACCCGGTCGATCGTGCGCACCTCGCCGGCCGGTATGCCGGCGGCGGCCAGTTCCGGAAGCAGCTCGTCCACGGCGCGCTCGCCGAACGCGGCGTTGATCGCGTCCGCGAGTTCGGCCCGATTGACCACCCGGTCGGCGTTGACCGCGAAGCGCGGGTCGTCCACGGCCAGGCCGACCATCGGCGCGAACTTGGCCCACAACTTCTCGCTGCCCACCGCGACCTGGATGATCGCGTCCGCGCAGCGGTAGGAGCCGTACGGCTGGAGCGAGGGGTGCAGGTTGCCCTGCGCGTGCCCGACCTGGCCGGCCACGGTGTAGTTGGTGCCCTGGAAGGCGTGTACACCGACGATCGCGGCGAGCAGCGAGGTGCGCACGACCCGGCCCAGGCCGGTGCGCTCACGCTCGTGCAGCGCGGCGACCACGCCGTAGGCGCCGTACATCCCGGCCAGCAGGTCGCCGATCGGCACGCCGATCCGGGTGGGGTCGTCGGGACCGGGGCCGGTCAGACTCATCAGGCCGGCCTCGCCCTGGGCGATCTGGTCGTAGCCGGGCCGGCCGCCCTGCGGGCCGTCGTGGCCGAAACCGGTGATGGACAGCACCACCAGGCGCGGGTTGAGCCGGGTCAGCTCCTCCATCGGGAAGCCGAGTCGATCGAGCACGCCGGTGCGGAAGTTCTCCACGAGCACGTCGCTGTGCCGGATCAATCGGGCCAGCGTCCGCCGGCCCTCCTCGGTCTTCAGGTCGAGGACGATCGACTCCTTGTTGCGATTGCAGGACAGGAAGTACGTCGACTCCCGTGCGTCCTCGGCCCCCACGAACGGCGGACCCCAGCCGCGGGTGTCGTCCCCACCGTCCGGGTTCTCCACCTTGATGACACGGGCCCCCATGTCGCCGAGCATCATCGCGGCGTGCGGGCCGGCGAGGGCGCGGGAGAGGTCGAGCACGACGAGGTCGCAGAGCGGTCCGCTCACGTCGAAACACCCCTTTCTGCAGGTATGCGGCGTTGCGCGTCCGTCCATCCGGGCATCCGTGCGGTGTACGGGTGTGGTGCGTGACGCGTGGTGGCAGTGCGTATGTCGGTGCGTGTATGCGGTGAGTGCGGTGCGTGTGCGCGAGGCGGGTGTGCGGTACGTATGGCCGAGCGTGGGGCGCGGTGCGATCTGCGCTCCGACTCCGAATGCGTCCAAGCTAGGCCGCTCGCGGGCGTTGCTCGCCGTCAGTTACTGCCCAACGAATCGCGCTCACTTGGCAATACTTGGTGTTGGAAGCCCGGCGCGTAGTGCGCGTCGTCGGGCCCGAACACCCGGCGGGCGAAGTCCGCGAAGCGGGTCGGCGCACGATCGAGCAGCGCGGCGAGGGTGCGCGGGTTGCCGGTCAGGCCGTGCCGGTCGTAGAACGCGAACATCGCGGTGAGGGTCTCGAGCGGGTAGCCGGACAATCCGCCGGCACGGGCCTCCTCGTACCAGTCCCGCGGGTCGATCCGGCGCGCGGTCACCGGGCGACCCAGCACCTCGGCCAGGTGCCCGGCGATCAACCGAGGGGTCAACGCCTCCGGGCCGGCCAGTTCGTACACCGCGTCCTCGTGGCCGTCCTCGCACAACACCACGGCCGCCGCCTGCGCGACATCGCGCAGGTCGACGGCGGCGAACGGCGCGTCCACCCGATACGGCACGGCGAAGTCGCCGATCCGCACGATCGCCTCGCGCGCGTCGAGCGTGTTCTGCTGGTACGGCCCCGGCTGTAGCACGGTCACCGCCAGGCCCGACTCGAACAGCGCCTCCTCGACCCGCGCCTTCGCCTCGTGATGCGGCATCGCGCGCAGTTGCGGGCGCAGCACGGAATGGAAGACGAATCGCTCCACGCCGGCCCGCTGCGCCGCCGCGATCACCGCCCGGCCGATGGCGGGTTCGTCCGGATGTACGTTCGGCGCGATGTGGTAGATCGCCGAACACCCACGCAACGCCTCGTCCAGATCCGCCGGCTCGCCCACATCGCCCACCACGGTCTCGCTCGCCCCGGCCGCGACCGCCACCGCGACCTGCTCCGGCCGCCGCACGAACGCCCGCACCCGAGCCCCACGCTCCGCCAACGCCCAGGTCAGCGCCCGCCCGGTCTTCCCCGCCGCACCAGTGATCACGATCATGCACTCACGCTAGGCAGCCGACCCACCCCCATCACCGTCCGCCCTCGCCAACACCCACCCCCGAAATCGGGCACATCCTGCCGAAGGCAGAGTCCCCCAGCGAGTCGAGCACAACGCCCGCGCCCCTCACGCCGTCGATCGCCAAGTGAACCCTTACAGCCAGGGAATCCCGGACCGGATCACTAGACTGCGCACCTGGATCCCGGCGAATCCGGACATGCTCCCGACGTCCACGACCCCGACTACATCGCCTTCGTCGCCGGCCGCATTCTCGACCACGTACGCGAGGTGCCGGAGCTTGCCGCGTTGTCCGAACCGGTGACCTTCGAGTCGACGCCGCACGGCATCGTGATGATGACCGCTCCCGACGCGCCGCACGGTGACATTCTGGACGACCTGCGCACCTTTCTCACCGGCCTGCCCAGACACGGCACCACCGCCTGGGCGTTGCGCGAGAACACCTCGGTGGAAGTCGGTGCGTCAGAGCGCACCCCGGACCTGGTCGTGTTCGATCCCTCCCGTCGCGTCCTGGTCAGAGCCGGCAGGGCCATGTCCACCACCGGGATCCTCCTGCTGGCCGAGGTGACGACGAACTCCACCCGGCGCGAAGATCTCGACCGTGACGACCCGGCCGCCAAACCACGCCAGTACGCCGCCGGCGGGATCCCGCTGTACCTGGTCGTCGACCGTCGCAAAGCCGAGGTGCTGCTCTTCCGGGACGCGACCAACGGCGTCTACCCCGAACCCGCAGTCTTCCGGGTCGGCGAACCGGTCTGGCTTCCGAAACCCTTTTCCGCGGCCTGGCCCACCGAATTCATGAAAGAACTCCTGTAGGCAGCCGGCCGGCGAGTACTGCGACACGCCGGGTCGGTCAGGTCGGGTGCGGGCCTCGGGTGGTCAGGAGGGCTCGGGCGGTGAGAGCCGCGCGCAGGGGGCCCTGGCGGTCGGGGGCGTCGGGGCTGACCCGGAGGAGGGATTCGATCAGGGCCAGGCGTTGGTGTACCGACTGGCGGCGCAGGAACAGGACGCCGGCGGTTTCGGTCTTGGAGCAGCCGCAGCGCAGGTACGCCTCGAGGGTGTCGACCAGGCCCGTGCCGCGTGTGGAGTCCGAGGCCAGGAGGGGGCCGAGTTGGTCCTCGACCAGGTCGGCGAGGTCCTCGGGGGTGAGCCGGTCCAGCACCCGTTCCAGCGCCCAGGCGTCGGCGAGCACGGTGTCGGCGACGGGCTCGGGGCGCACCGACCGGACCCGCCGGGCCAGCCGCAGGGTGTCCCGCGCGGCCCGCAGGCTGTGCCCGACCCGGGCGACATCGCGCACCAGCGGCCCCAGCGCGGCGGTCGGCTCGTCCCCCGTGGCCGCGGGCAGACCCAGGCGGGCGGCGAGTTCGGCCACGTGCGTGTCCCGGTCCAGCGCGATCAGCGCGTACGCACCGTCCGGCCCGTCGCTGACCAGCCCCCGGCCGCCGCACGCGCGCAGCCCCTCGTACAGCACCGTCACCGCACGCACCGGATCCGGCAGTTTCAGCGCGACGCTCGCCCAGGCCGCCGTACCGGCGGGGACCAGGCCGCACACCGTCAGTCGCGCCGCCACCTCGCGCGGCGGCAACGCGTCCCGCAGCAGTCCCTCCACGAGTTCGCGCCGCTCGCGCCCGACCCACCCGTCCCGATCGGCCAGCCGCAACAGCGCCGGCGCGAACACCCGCGCCGCGTGCTCGGCCACCTCGTCCGCGAGCCCGATGGCCGCGCCCGACCACGACCGGACGGACGCGCGGTCCTCGGCATCGTCGCCGGTCACCCCCGCGGCACCGCCGGCCTGGGGAGCGACACCCGTCCACGCCGCCGCGCCGGATCCGGTCGGCCCCAGCAACAACCGCCCCCACAACGACCCGCGCAGTTCGACGCCGGCGCTCGCCGCCGGCCTCGCCGCCACGTGACCCGGGGTGTCGGTGCCCGCCCACGCGGTGATCGTGCCGTCGATGCCCGCGAGCACCACCGGTCGGTCGGTGAGCCGGGCCAGGGTGCGGGTCAGTTCGTCCACGCCCGCGCCGCGCGCGAGCACGCCGGACAACACCCGGACGATCTCGTTGACGTGCCGCAGCCGGGTCACCGCCGAGTCCAGGATGGCCGCGTTGACCGCCTCGGCGATCTCCACGAACGGCACGATCCCGCGGAGCACGACCAGCGGCAGTCCCACCTCGGCGGCCACCCGCAACACGTCCGCCGGCACCTCACCGAACGTACGTCCGACCTCCAGCGCCACCCCCGCGACCCCCGCCTGCGCGAGGTCGACGACATAGCGCCGGCGCTCGCCGGCGTCCCGCCCGGCCAGGCCCAGACCGGTGGTGAGCAGCAGCTCGTCGCCTCGCAGCAGCGGCGCGATCTCGTAGATCTCGCTGGAGTGCACCCAGCGCACCGGCCGCTCCAGATCCGCCCCCGGGTCCGGCACGACCGGGTCGGCTCGGCGCATCACCGGGTGGTCGAGGACCTCTCGTAGTCCCAAGGTCATGGACACTCCGTCCGGAAGATGCGCCAGTATCCCGGTCACCGTGTCCGTTGTCACGACCTCCCGGGCCGAGGAACCTTCGGTGATCACCCCACATCACCGACCCGTCCCATCCTCGACACCGCCCCACTCCAGCCCACCGCCGTGCTCCGCTCCGCCCCACCGGAGGTCTCCGTGGCAATCCTCGAAGAACCCGCGCAACCGGCCCGACCCACACCAGCCGTCGACCACACCCAATCCCTGGAACCCGTGCCCGACGAGGCCCGCGACTCGACCCCCGCGCACCAGTTCTGGATCTGGGCGGGCGCCAACATCGCACCGATCAACTGGGTGCTCGGCGCGCTGGGTATCGTGCTCGGCCTCGGTCTGCTCGACACCGTCCTGGTCCTGGTCGTGGGCAATCTGGTGGGCATGGGCGTCTTCGGCCTGTTCGTGCTGATGGGCCAGCGCACCGGGGTGACCCAGATGGTGCTGGCCCGGGCCGCCTTCGGCCGGCGCGGCGCGTATCTGCCCGCCGCCGTCCAGGGGGTGATCTCGGCCGGCTGGTGCGCGATCAACACCTGGATCGTGCTGGACCTGGTAATGGCTTTGCTGGACAGCGTCGGCTACGTCGGCGGCAACGGCACCAAGGTCGTGGTCGTGCTGGTGGTGATGGCCACCCAGATCGCGATCGCCGCGTCCGGCTTCGGCGCGATCGCCGACTTCGAGCGCTGGACTGTGCCCGCGACCCTGGTGGTGCTGGCCGCGATGACCGTGGTGGCCTGGACCCGGCTGGACATCGACTGGGGCCACGCGAGCACGTTGAGCGGCGGTGACCGCTGGTCGGCGATGAGCACGGTGATGACCGCGATCGGCGTCGGCTGGGGCATCACCTGGTTCGCCTACGCGTCGGACTACTCCCGCTTCGTGCCCCGCGCCACCTCACGACGCAGGTTGTACGCGGCCAGCGTGCTCGGCCAGTTCCTCCCGGTGGTCTGGCTCGGCGTGCTCGGCGCCTCGCTGGCCACGGTGAACGCCAAGGCCGACCCGGGACGGCTGATCGTCGACTCGTTCGGCGGCCTGGCCATCCCGGTGCTGCTGCTCGTCCTGCACGGACCGATCGCCACGAACATCCTGAACCTGTACAGCTGTTCGTTGTGTGCCCAGACCCTGGACATCAAGGTCTCCCGGCGCGTGTTGTCCTGTCTGGTGGGCGCGTTCGCCACGGTCTTCACGCTGTTCCTGGTGTTCCGGGCGAGCCTGGCGCACACCCTCGACACCTGGCTCGCGGGCATGGTCACGTGGGTCGCGCCGTGGGCGGCGGTGATGCTGGTGCACTTCTACGTGTTCGCCCGGCAGCGCATCGACGTGCCCGCCCTGTACGCCGAGCCCCGTCGCGGCCTGTTCGCCGACGTGCGCTGGTCGGCGATCGTCGCACTGGTGTGCGGAATGGTCGCCACCTGGTGCTTCGAGTACGGCGTGCCGCAGGCGCTGCGCGGCCCGGGAGCCCGGGCGATCGGCAATGTGGACCTGTCCTGGCTGGCCGGCGCACTGGTCGCGGGCGGCCTGTACCTGCTGCTCGGCCGCCGCGAACGAGCAGCGCGCCAACCGAATCCCGCCGAACGCTGAACTCCTGGAGCGATCCGACATGCAGGACAACACCCTCACCGTGACCGACTGCCGGATTCCCGGCCGCACCGAACCCGTGGACATCGCGGTCGACGCCGGCGTCGTCACCCGCATCACCCCCACCGGAGCCACTCCCCCGGTCGGACCCGTGCTGGACGCGGCCGGCGCCCTGGCCACCCCGCCCTACGTCGAGCCGCACATCCACCTCGACACCGCGCTGACCGCCGGACAACCCCGCTGGAACATCTCCGGCACGCTGTGGGAGGGCATCGAACGGTGGGCCGAGCGCCGGGCCCTGCTCACCCGCGAGGACGTACTGGCCCGTGCCGAGCAGGTGTTGCGCTGGCAGGTGGCGCACGGCGTACTGCACGTGCGCAGCCACTGCGACGTCACCGATCCCGAACTGACCGCCCTGCACGCACTGGTCGAGTTGCGCGAGCGGGTGCGGGACGTGCTCGACCTGCAGATCGTGGCATTCCCGCAGGAGGGCATCGTCTCCTGTGCCGGCGGTGAGCGCCTGATGGCCCGTGCCGTCGACGCCGGCGCCGACGTCCTGGGCGCGATTCCGCACTTCGAGGACACCCGCGAGGACGGTGTGCGCTCGTTGCGGATTCTCTTCGAACTGGCCGAGCGGCACGGCCTGTTGGTGGATGTGCACTGCGACGAGATCGACGACGAGCAGTCCCGCTTCGTCGAGGTGGTCGCCACCCTGGCGCACCGCACCGGGCTGGCCGGCCGGGTGACCGCCAGCCACACCACCGCGATGGGCTCGTACAACGGCGCCTACAGTCGCAAGCTCCGCCGGATCGTGGCCCGTTCGGGCATCCACCTGGTCTGCAACCCGATGGTGAACCTGACCCTGCAGGGCCGCTTCGACGACTATCCCAAACGACGCGGCCTCACCCAGGTCAAGGAGATGCTGGCGGCCGGGGTCAACGTCGCGTTCGGCCACGACGACGTGATGGATCCGTGGTTCCCGCTCGGCACGGCCAACCCGATCCAGGTCGCGCACGCCGGCGTCCTGGCCGCGCAACTCTCCGGGCAGGACGAGATGGACGAGGCGTTCGCGATGGTCACCGAGCGGGCCGCCCGGGTGCTGAACCTGGGCGAGCGGTACGGCCTGGCCGTCGGTCGTCCGGCCGCCTTCCTGCTGCTGCCCGCCGATTCGCCCTTCGACGTCCTGCGCCGCCAGGTGCGTCCGAGCCACGTGATCTCCCGAGGCCGCGTGGTCGCCGAGACCCCCGCCGCGCCGACCCGGCTGACCTGGCCGAACCGCGCGCCCGAGGACGTCGACTTCACCCGCCGCTGAGGACACACCCGAACCACCGACGGCACACGACGAAAGGCCGCGCCTCCCGATCGCGAGGGAGGCGCGGCCGGTTCGTGTGCCGCTACAGCAGGTCCACCGCCGGGTAGGCCTCCCCGCCGGACAACCGCGCGTAGCCGGGACCCCGGTCGAAGAACGGCTCGACCTCGGGCCGCGCCGCGCGCACCGACGCCCGCAGTGCGGCGGTCGCCGCCTCGTCCACCGCGAGGTCGTCGCCCTCGCCGGTGAGCACGACGCCGTAGTCGTCGGTCGCCGCGCCGCGCGAGACCTTGCCCCAGCGCACGTCACGCAGCACCGACTCGGTCTTGCGGTCCAGCGGGTCGCCCCAGCCGCCACCGCCGGTGGTCCGGATCCGGATCACCTCGCCGGCCTTGACCGGTTCGTCGTCGACCAGGCCGTCCATCTCCCGCTCGTTCGGGCCGCCCGGGTCGATCACCACTTGGAAGGAGCGCCCGGCCTTGCCGCCCTTGACACCCCAGCAGGACAGGATCGAGCGGTCCGCGATGGACATGAAGGACGCGTCGAGCAACATCCGGATGTGCTTCTCGTAGCCCAGGCCGCCGCGGAACTGTCCGGGGCCGCCCGAGTCGGTGGCCAGACCCAGCCGCTCGACCAGGAACGGGAAGCGCGACTCGGTGAACTCGGTGGGCAGGTTGCGCGAGTCGGGCACCACGTGGATGGTGTCCTCGCCGTCCGCGTAGTAGCGCCCACCCGAGCCGCCGCCGAGCACCTCACGCATCAGGTACGAGCGGCCGTCCGCGTCGTGCCCGTACACGCCGGTGTAGCGGATCGTCTCCTGGTCGGCGGGCATCTTGCCGTCCACCGCCTTGGCCAGCACGCCGGAGAGCACGCCGAGCAGGCGCAGGATGACGAACGTACGGGCGTTGGTCGGAGCCGGGAAGATCGGCGTGAGCAGCGTGCCCTTCTCCGGGAACTTCATCTCGATCAGCGGCACCACGCCCTCGTTGACGTCGAGTTCGGCCATCCGCTCGGGGGTGTCCGCGAGGTTGCGCAGGATCGGCGCGAGCCACTTCTTGAGGAAGTTGCCGTCCGCGTAGTCGCCGCAGTGGTTGATCGGGCCCTTGGCCTGCTTGGACGTGCCGGTGAAGTCGATGACGATCTTCTCGGGCGTCTTGGTCAGGGTGATCCGCTGCGTGTGCAGCATCGGCTCGTCCACGCCGTCGTGTTCGGCGTAGTCCTCCCACACGTACTCGCCGTCCGGGATCTTGGCGAGGATCTCGCGCCGGTAGGTCTCGGTGGTCTTGTCCAGGATCGCGTCGAAGCACGCCTCGACCGTCTCCCGGCCGTAGCGCTCGAAGAGTTCACCCAGTCGTCGCGAGCCCATCAGGCACGCCGAGCACTCGGCGTCCAGGTCGGCGGCGAGCGAGTCGGGCATCCGGGAGTTGCGGGTCATGATGCGCAGCGCGGCCTGGTTCGGCACGCCCTGGTCCCACAGCTTGATCGGCGGGACCATCAGGCCCTCTTCGTACACGCTGGTCGCGCCCGAGGGCATCGATCCGGGGCAACAACCACCGATGTCGTCGTGGTGACCGAACGCCTGCACGAAGGCGACCACTTGCCCGTCCGCGAAGACCGGGACGGTGACGCACAGGTCGGGCAGGTGGCCGATGCCGCCCTCCGACTCGTAGACGTCGTTGTGGAAGAACACGTCTCCGGGACGCATCGTCTCCAGCGGGAAGTCGCGGGCCACCGGGTGTACCAACGCCGAGTACGAACGGCCGGTGAGCTTGCGCAACTTGCGGTCGTGGATTCCGGCGCGGAAGTCGTGCGCGTCGCGGATCATCGGCGAGCGGGAGGTGCGACCGATCGCGGTCTCGACCTCCATCTCGACCGAGGCGAGCGTGCCCTCGACGATCTCCAGGAGCACGGGGTCCACACCGTGCAGCGCGTCCTGCGGGGTGGTGGCGGTACCGGCGCTCATGTCAGGCCCCCTTCGAGGTGGTGTCGCGGGTGACCACGACGTTGCCGTAGGCGTCCACGCGGGCGGCGAAGCCCGGGTGGATCGGGATGGTGGAGCCGAACTCCTCGATGATCGCCGGGCCGGCGACCAGGTCGCCCGGAGCCAGTTCGGCACGGGCGTACACGGCGGTGTCCACGTAGCCGTCGCGGTCCACGAAGCAGACCGGGCGGGTGCCGGTCCGGGCCCGCTCGACGTCCTTGTCGCGGGCGGGCAACTCGCGCAGTTCCGGGCGGCGGATCGGGCCGACGCCGGTGACCCGCAGGTTCACCCATTCCACGGGCTGGCTCGCGTCGCCGCGGAAGTTGTAGCCGTACAGCTGTTCGTGCGCGGCGTGGAACGACTCGGCGACGGTGTCCGCGAGCGCGGCGTCGAACGGGCCGTCCGGCACCGGCACGCGCACCTCGAAGGCCTGGCCGAAGTAGCGCAGGTCGGCGGTGCGCACGTAGCGGTGGTCCTCGGCCGCGAAGCCCTCCTTGTCCAGGGCCTCGCCCGCCTTGCCCGCCAGTTCGGCGAAGATGCCCGCCACCTTGGCGTGGTCGAGATCCGGGTGCCCGCCGACGGCGGTCTGCACGTAGTCGCAGCGCACGTCGACGGTGAGCAGGCCGAACGCCGAGACGTTGCCCGGGTCGCGCGGCACGATGACGCCGGCGAGGCCGAGGATGTCGATCAGGCGGCACAGGAGCAGCGAGCCGGAGCCGCCGAAGGTGGCCATCGTGAAGTCGCGGACGTCCAGACCGCGCTTGACGGTGATCTGGCGCAGCGCGTTGGCCTGGTTCCAGGCGGAGATCTCCAGGATGCCGGTGGCGCACTGCTCGACGCCGATGCCCAGTTCGGCGGCGAACTTGGTCAGGCCCTCGCGAGCCGCGTCCACGTCCAGCGGAATCTCGCCGCCGAGCAGGTGCGGGGGGATCCGGCCGAGCAGCACGTGCGCGTCGGTGATGGTCGGCTCCGTGCCGCCCTTGCCGTAGCACAGCGGGCCGGGGTCGGCGCCGGCCGAACGGGGCCCGACCTTGAGCGTGCCCTCGGGCGAGATCCAGGCGATCGAGCCGCCGCCGGCGCCGACGGTGACCACGTCGATCATCGGGATCTTGGACGGGAAGCGGCCGATCGAGCCCTCGGTGGTCAGCGTCGGCTCGCCGCCCAGGACCACCGAGACGTCGGTGGAGGTGCCGCCGCCGTCGCAGGTGAGGACCTTGTCGAAGCCGGCCTTCTGGGCGATCAGCGCGGCACCGAGGGCGCCGGCGGCCGGGCCGGACAAGACCGTGGTGATCGGCTGGTGCACGACCTCCTCGGCGGAGAGCACGCCGCCGTTGGACTTCATGATCGCGAACGGGACGCGGCGCGCGGCCTCGCCGTCGGTGGTGAACGCGTCCAGGCGGCGACGGATGCCGCCGACGTAGCGGGCCACGCGCGGCTTGACGGCGGCGTCGACGAGGGTGGTCATCGAACGCTCGTACTCGCGGTACTCGCGCAACACCTCGGAGCTGATCGACACGATCGCGTCGGGGTGCTCCTCGCGCAGGATCTCGCGCATGCGCTCCTCGTGCGCCGAGTTCGCGTAGGAGTGCAGCAGACAGACGCCGATGGTGAGGATGCCCTGGTCACGCAGCCGACGGGCGGCGACCCGGGCGCCCTCCTCGTCGAACGGGCGGACCTCGTTGCCCTTGTGGTCGAACCGGCCGCCGACCGTGTGCACCAGGTCGACCGGCACGATCCGGTCCGGCTTGACCCAGAAGTAGGAGTTGCCGTAGCCGTCCGGGACCGCTTGGCGGGCGATCTCCAGGATGTACTCGTAGCCCTCGGTGGTGATGAACCCGAGGCGGTCGATCTTGTCCTCGAGGAGCTGGTTGGTGGCCACCGTGGTGCCGTGCGCGACGGCGGTGACGTCGGCTCCCGTGCAACCGAGCAGGCCCAGTACCTTGTCGATGCCGTTCATGAAGCCGTCCGCCGGGTCGGCGGGAGTGGACGGCGTCTTGGTGGTGACGAGCTCGCCGGACTCCTCGTCCAGGGCGACCACGTCGGTGAAGGTTCCGCCGGTGTCGATACCGATCCGGATCCGTCGGCGGGGTCCCGCCGTCGCGGCAGGCGTCATCAGCGCGCTCCAATCGGAAGGGGCAGGGAAATCGCGTTCGCGGAGGGCGGGTCGCCCGGCTGCTGACAGCGATTCAACTTCGCAGCGCCATGCCACGGAATCGGCAACATCTGCCAAGGGACTCGGCAACACTTGGTGATTCCCGTGAGCAGGCCCGGCAGGTCCGGGTACGACCCTCGCCCCGGGCCCTGCGAGCCCGGGTACCGCCCGCCTTCGGAAGGTCTGGACCAATCCACCGATTCCCTCCCGAAGAGCGGTTCGCTGCGAATCGAACTCATGGGTAGGGAACGGAAGTTGCCGGAAATCGAGGAAGGCTCGGATAGGGTCGGCGCACACGGATGTCACAGCGGGTGACTCCACGACACCGCGATCGAGGGGCAGCCGTGGGTGAGCGCGAGCAGGACGAGTGGGGCTTTTCGGCCCCGCCGGCGGGCGAGTCGCCGGAGGATTGGGCGCCCACCGGCATCGATGTCACGGTGCCCAGTGTCGCCCGGGTCTACGACGCCATCCTGGGTGGCAAGAACAACTTCGCGGTGGACCGGGCGATCGCCGACGAGGCGCTCCAGGACCTGACCAACGAGGGCGCCTGGGCCAACCGGCACATCCTGGCTCGGGGTGTGCGCTACATGGCCGCCGAGGGCATCGACCAGTTCGTCGACCTCGGATCCGGGCTGCCGACCGTGCAGAACACGCACGAGGTGGCCCAGTCGGTCAACCCGGACGCCTCGGTCGTCTACGTGGACAACGACCCGATCGTGCTCGCCCACGGCCGCGCGCTGCTCGCGGAGAACCACCGCACCCGCGTGGTCACCGCCGACCTGCGCGACCCGGCGGACGTGCTCGCCCGCCGGGAGCTGCGCGAACTCGTGGACCTGAAGCGGCCCGTCGGCCTGCTCCTGGTGGGCGTCCTGCACCACCTCGGCGACCACGAGGACCCGGCCGGTGTGGTCCGCGCCTACCGTGACGCGCTGCCGCCGGGCAGTCACATCTTCATCACCCACTTCTGCGACTCCACACCCCAGGGACGCGCCCTGGAGAAGATCTTCCTGACCCGGCTGGGCAGCGGACGCTTCCGCGCCCTGGAGGAGATCGAGGGGTACTTCGAGGGCCTGGAACTGATCGAGCCCGGCGTGGTGCTGCTGCCGCTGTGGCGTCCGGACGCGCCGGTGACCGAGCCGCTCACCCCCGAGGGCCACCTGTCGGTCGGCGGCATCGGCCGACTGCCCCGATAGCCTCGCCCCCTGGGCCCATCGCCGCAGCCGCGCGGCTCGATCCCCTCGGGAGCACCATGAAGATCGCCGTCCTCGACGACTACCAAGACGTGGCCCGGGGCCTGGCGGACTGGGATTCGTTGGGTGCCGAGATCCGCGTGTTCACCGAGCCGTTCGCGGGCGAGGCGGAGGTGGTCGAGGCGCTGGCCGGCTTCGAGGTGATCGTCGCGATGCGCGAGCGCACCCGGTTTCCGGCACGGGTATTGGCAGGACTGACCGGCCTTCGGCTCCTGGTGACCACCGGACCGGTGAACGCGGCCATCGACGTGGCCGCCGCGCGTGAGCTGGGCGTGGTGGTGTGCGGGACCGGATACGTGGCGTATCCGACCGCCGAGCTGACCTGGGCGCTGATCCTGGCCGCCGCCCGCAACCTTCCGGCCGAGTGGGGCTCGATGCGCGCGGGCGGCTGGCAGGTGGGCCTGGGTGTCGGGCTGCGCGGCAAGGTGCTCGGCCTGCTGGGCCTGGGCCGGCTGGGCACGGAGGTGGCTCGGATCGGGCAGGCGTTCGGGATGGAGTGTGTGGCCTGGAGCCACAACCTCACCGCCGACCGGGCCGGCGAACACGGCGTGACCGCGGTGGGGCGAGAGCAGTTGTTCGCCCGCGCCGACGTGCTCTCCGTGCACACGGTGCTCAGCCGCCGTACCCGGGGCCTGGTCGGCGCCGCCGAACTGGCCCTGATGAAGCCCTCGTCGATCCTGGTCAACACCTCGCGCGGACCCGTCGTGGACGAGGCCGCGCTCGTGGCCGCGCTGCGCGCGAGATCGATCGCCGCCGCGGCGCTGGACGTGTACGACATCGAACCGCTGCCCGCCGATCACCCGCTGCGCGACCTGGACAACGTCGTACTCACCCCGCACATCGGCTATGTCACCCGCGAGTTGTACGAGATCTTCTACCGCGACGCGGTCGAGGACATCGCCGCGTTCCGCTCCGGCCGGCCGATCCGGGTGCTCGGATAGGCCGACACGGCGGTTCGGTCACCCGGCCCGGCGGCACCGGCTCGATCACCCGTCGGCCCCCTCGGCCGCCTCCGCCGCCTCGATCACCGCTCCCGTCCCGGGTCGTCCGGATCGATGGCTCGATGGTCGGGAGCGTCGGTGGCCCGAGGATGGTACGCACGGGTCCACCCGTGTACGTGGGTGGGATGCGCCCGGTGCGGCACATGCCCGGCGCCCGCACCGTCCCGGCGCCACCACCGCAGATAGGCGAAAACCCCGATCACCGACAGCGCCGCCACCGTGACGTAGATGGCGGCCGACGCGACGATCAGGTCTCCCCCGAGCACTGCGGCGACCAACAGTCCGAGCGCGGCGCCGGACAGGCCCACGGCTGTCCACTTCGATATCGCCGTCCAATCGGGTGCGCGGATACCGACGCGACGGCGGCGCCGATCCGGTTGCGGTATCGGGTCCTCGAAGACGCGCAGCAGTTCGGCCAACTGCTCGTCCTCCGCGAGGGATTCCTCCAGTCGCGCGAGGGTGCGGCGTTCCCGTCCCGAAAGCGACGGTCCGTCCACGACGTCCACCTCCCACCCGGGACCGCGGAACGGGGCCGAGAGGCGAGGTGCGCCGGGCGATATCCACCGAGGCGAACCGTTCGCCGGTGGGACCGACCGGCGGCCCGGTCTTGGGTTCGGATCACTCAGACTTCGGATGACTCGGATCGGATCACTGATTGATCGGATCGCTGGTTCGAATTGCTCGGATTCGGATCGTTACAAGCGGCGCAACCCGACGACACCTCGCAGGGCGAGGATGAGTGCCATCAGGCACGCCACGCCACCCACGATCACGTTGCTGGTGATGGTGCGGGTGGTGTCGACGGCGCCGGTCACGGCCCACGGCGCGACGATCGTCCAGGCGCCGATGCAGAACGCGGCCCAGCTCATCGCGTGCGTGCGTTCATAGGCGGAGACGAAGCCGCCCATCAGGAACGCGAGCGCGACACCGGTGATCAGGTTGGCCGTCGCCAGGGTCGTGAAGTTGTTGAACCCGACGATCCACGGGGAGGCCGCCAGGTAGACACCGCACAGGACACCGAGTGCTTCCGCCACCTGCGCCACCGGGCCGCTAGTGGCCCGCTCGGAGCGAGCTCGCAGGTCCATGAGGTCGGGGTGCTTTTCAATCGATGACGCTGTCGACGAGGACACGTCCACCACCCTCTTTCCAAGGAATCGCGGTCCCTTGGTTGATAGCCGTCGCACCTGTGACTAACCCGCATATTCCCGAATATTTACCGCATATTTCTCCGACTGTGCGCCCGATCCGATCGCGGGTTGACACGGTCCTCACATATCTAGAAAACTAGATCCGATTCGCATCGCATCCGCACCGTGTTCGCACCACACAGGGGCTTCGCACACCCCGGGAAGGCAGCCCCGTGGACCCGCTGGCCGTACACAAGGCACTCGCCAATCCGGCCAGGCTCCGGTTCATGCACTGGCTGAAGGACCCGGCGAAGTACTTCGACGAGGACTCCTACCGGCAGCAGGGCCTGAGCTTCCATATCGGCGTCTGCGTCGGTGACATCCAGGCGCGGGCCGGACTCGCCCAGTCGGTGGTCTCCGGCTATCTCCAAACGCTCAAGGACGCGGGGCTGCTCGACTCCGAGCGCATCGGCAAGTGGACGTACTACCGCCGCAACGAACAGGCGATCGCCGACTTCGCCGAATACGTCCGCACGGAGCTCTGACCGGACCGGACTCCGGCTCCGAGCGGACCGGGCCCGGGCTCCGACCAACCGGGACCGGACGCGGTTCGGCTTGGGCCGGCCCACGCCCACACGGGGCGTCCCCACGCCCCGATGCATCTACATATCTCGATATGTATCACAGACGGTTCGGCGGGCCCGCCCCGGCCGGACCCCGAAAGGCGACGATGAAGAACACCTCCCTCACGATCACGACCCTCGCCCTGGGCGTGTTCGGGATCATCACCACCGAGATGGGCATCGTCGGCGTCCTGCCCCAGGTCGCGGCCGAACTCGACGTCAGCCCCTCGACCGCCGGCCTGCTCGTCGGCGTCTTCGCCCTGGTGATCGCGGGATCCGGGCCGTTCATGACGCTGCTCGCGTCGGGGATCAACCGCAAGACCGTGTTGGCGACGGCCATCGCCGTGTTCGCCGTGTCCAACGCCGTATATGCGCTGACCACCCGGTTCGAGGTGATGTTCGCCTTCCGGATCATCCCCGCCGTGTTCCACCCGGTGTTCTTCTCGGTCGCCCTGGCCACCGCGGCCCGACTGGTGCCCTCACGCGACGCGACCCGGGCCACGACCCGGGTGTTCGCCGGCGTCACCGTCGGCTTCGCCCTCGGCGTGCCGTTGACCTCATACCTCGCCGAGCACCTGTCGCTCCAGGCGGCGTTCTGGTTCGGGGCCGCGGTCAACCTGATCGCGTTCCTGGGCATCCTGCGCTACCTCCCGGCCATGCCGGTGGAGCGACGACACACCTACGGCGCCCAGGTCGATGTGCTGCGCAGCGGCCGGATGTGGCTGACCATCCTGTCGGTGGTCCTCGTCTTCGCGGCGATGTTCTCGGTCTACGGCTACTTCGCCGAGTTCCTGGGTGAGGTCACCGGCCTGGACGGCTCCTGGATCAGCGCGCTGCTGATGGCCTTCGGCATCGTGATGATCCTCGGCAACTTCGCGTTCGGCGCGCTGCTGCGCCGTGCCGCGATCCGCACGGTGTTGCTGTTCCCGGTCCTGTGTCTGGCCGTCTACGTGCTGCTCTACGCGGTCGGCCCGTACGCCGCGGTGATGGTGGTGGCGGTACCGATCTGGGGTGCGGTGCACTCCGGCGGCCTGATCGTCAGTCAGTACTGGCTGAGCCGCGAAGCCCGGGATTTCCCGGAGTTCGGCAACAGCCTGTTCATCTCCTTCTCGAACCTGGGCATCACCGTGGGCACCACCGTCGGCGGCCGGCTGCTCGGTGCGGCGGGGCCGCGCGGGCTCGCCTGGGTCGGGGCCGGCTTCGCGCTCGCCGCACTGGTCACAATGCTGCTGCGGCTGAACCTGGACCGAGTGGAGCGGCGCCGGCGGTCGCCGGAGTCGACGCAGGCGCCGACTCCGGCCACCCTGGCGCCGGCCGAACCGGCCTGACGTCCGAGCAAGGCGGTGCGGGGGCCGCTAGGGTCTTCGATCCCCCGCCGAGCTCCACGACGGGGGATCGAAGACACGCTCTCGGCCGGCTCAGGGGGTGGGATCGGCGAGCGCGGCGATCAGCGCGCGGTACTCGTCCTTCATCGGCAACTCCCGCTCCACCCGCACACGCCGCCGGGTGGCCGAGACCTCGATCTCGCGGACCGGGTCGTAGCCGATCCGCTCGAAGCTCTCCCACCAGACCCCGACCCCGCGTCGCTGCCACGCGGGCAGCTTGTCGAAGTTGACGCCGTGCGCGAAGAGCAGTTCGTTCTTGTCCGCCTTCGACAACCGCGCCAAATCGTGGGTGGCCGCCCGGGCGGACCTGCCGTCCTTGCGCAGCGTCCAGTAGCACCAGCCGTTGAGCGCGCAACGGGCCGCGTCGGCCTGGCGCCAGGAGAAGTAGTCGACCACATCGGAGACACCCGTCCCCATCCAGATCCGGCTGTCGAAGTGGGCCGGGATCCCCGTGCGGTGGGTGAACGTCGCCGACGCGATCCCGGCGGTCACCGAGACCAGCTTCTCCACCTCACGGCCGAACATGTCGAAGGACGGGTCCAGCAGGATCGATATCTCGTCGCTCTCGGTGTACGCGTAGCGGGCGTCCAGCTCGGTGAACAGGGCCTGCGCGGTCTCGCCCATGAGCGCGGCGAAGCGCTCGTCGAAGGGCTTGTCGAAGTGCTGCTCGGTGAAGCGGGAGAAGGACCGGCCGTCCACCCGGATCACGGTCCACGCGCCGGGCAGCAGCACCAGCGAGTGGAACCACTCACGCGACCGTTGGCTCGCCTCGAACCGGTCGGCATCCATCCCGAATCACCCCTCGCTCAGCGTCTGGACCACGAACCCGCCGGCGCCGTCGAACCGCACGACGTACCGGGCATCGAACCCCTCGTCCGGGCCGGGCGCTCGCAGCCGGGCCAGCGTGGCACGAACCCCCACCTCCGGGACACGGGTTTTCCCCTCCCGCACGGCATTGCGCTCCAACGGGCCGACCGGATCGGGCGGAAACCAATAGGCGACCACCTCGGCCCCCCAGGCGTGCGCGAGTTCGACGATCGGCCGCCGATCCTCCGGCGCGGGGTTGGTGTTGTCCACGGCGACATCCCGCCCGGCCGCCAACGCCTCCTCGATCAGCCGTTGTTGGCGGCGCTGCCGGTTCCGCGCGCGGGGAAAGTGGTCCTTGCTCACCTGCACATGCGTCCCGGCCAGGACGGCCCGATAAAAACTCGACTTGCCCGCGGCCTGAAGCCCGATCAGCACCGCCACCCGCATGCCCGCTCCACTCCCGCCGCCACCGACGGGAGGCCGGCGGATGGCCCGAACAGTAGCCACGGTCAGCGGTGTGGGACGGTCCGGCGGCGATCCGGTTGGGTCGTTCGGGCTTTTGGTGAGGGGGCGTGTGCACACTGTGAGCATGGAAAAGCTCTCCTTGGATGCTCAGGTCCGCGAACTGCTCAAGCTCGCCGCAGCCGCGTCGACGGGGCGTAGTGCCCATACCGTGTACGGCGGCCACGAGCACATGCTCCGGCAGACCCTGATCGTGCTGACGACGGGCACCGCGCTGGCCGAACACGAGAATCCCGGGGAGGCGACCATGGTGGTGCTTCGCGGGCGGGTCCGACTGATCGCCGGCGAAACGTCGTGGGAGGGACGCTCCGGCGATTTCCTGGTCGCCCCGAAGGCGCGACACAGCCTCGAGGCGTTGGAGGACTCGGCGGTGCTGCTCACCGTGGCCAAACGCGACTGAACCCCGCGGATCCGCACGTCCCGGGGCTGCGGGCCGCCGGGCACGGAATGCGCGGCCGGACAGCGGACGGCGCGCCGGCATCATGGCGGTGCCGCATCGCCCCCGACCGGAAGACAGGCACCCGCGTGAGCAACCTCTTCGACGTCGAGTCGCTACCGGTCGGCCGGTGGCGCAACGGCGGCGGCGACACCCGCGAGATCGCCACGCAGGCCGCGGCCGACCCGGCGGACTTCGACTGGCGCGCGAGCATCGCGACGATCTCCGCCGACGGACCGTTCTCCGCCTTCCCCGGCGTGGACCGGACGATCACCCTCCTCGCGGGCGGCGGCGTGCGGCTGGTCGGGGACGACGGACTCGACAACCGGCTGGACCGAACCGGCGAACCCTTCGCGTTCTCCGGCGAGTCGGCCGTTCGGGCCACCGTGCTCGGCGCCGGTACCCGAGTGCTCAACATCATGACCCGGCGTGGGCGATGGGCCGCGCGGGTGCACCGGATCGCCGCGCCGGTGGCGGCACCCGCCGGTCACGCCGGTGTGCTGTACGTGCTGTCCGCACCGGACGCGCCCGACACGCCGGCAGGAGACGCGCCCGCGCCGACGTTGCGGGCCGGGCAGGGGTTGTGGTGGGCGAGCGGCGCCGCCGTGCCGACGGCGCCGCTCGCGACCGGTGCGGTCGCGCTGTGGGCGGACCTTCGTCCGCTGTAGCTGTAGTGGCGTGGTGCCGAGTTGCCGTGGTCCTCGAAGGGAGTGACCCGGTGTGCGGACGGACGGCGTCAGGGCATCGTGCGCAAGTGCGCCGAGATGGAGTTGGCCAGGCCATAGCCCGCGGTCGCGTCCCAGTTGACCGACCACGTCATCGCGCCCCGGATGCCGGGCCAAGTGGTGGTGGGCCGGTAGCTCCCGCAATTGTTGCCCAGGGCCAGGCAGTCCAGCGCGTTGTTCACCACGCCGGGCGGGACGTACCCGCTGCCCGCCGCGCGCCCGGTGGCCGGGACGCCCAGGGCCACCTGATCGGGGCGCAGCCCGCCCTGGAGTTGCATGCAGGCCTGCGCCGTGAGGAAGTCGACGCCGCCCTGCGCGTACAACTTCTGGTCGCAGCCGAACATGGTTCCGGAGTTGTAGTACTGCATGTGCACGATGGTCAGGATGTCCTTGATCCCCAGGGCGAGTTGGAAGTACGCCGCCTGGTTCGACTGCATGTCCAGCGTCTGCGGGGCCATCGTGATGATCAGGCTCGTGCCGATCTGCGCCCGGATGGCGCGCAGCGCGGTCGCCATGTAGGTCGGGCTGACACCGTTCTCCAGGTCGATGTCGACGCCGTCGAACCCGTATTCGCGCAGCAGTGCGGTGGTCGTGCTCGCGAACATGGCCGCGGAGGCGTTGTCGCCGACCCAGACCGCGCCCAGTTCGCCGCCGACCGACAGGATCACCTTCTGGCCGCGGGCGTGCATGGTCGCGATGTCGGCCTTGAGGTCGGCATTGGTGTACCCGCCGAGTGCGGTCGACAGGCCCGGGTCCACTCCGAAGGTGACCGCGCCCCAGCGGGTGCGGTCGGCCTCGGCGAACGCCACCGCGACCAGGTTGTAGGACGTGGGGACATCACGCAGGCGCAGGTTCGTGGAGCCGTTGACGAAGTTGTGCCAGTAGCCGGTCATCACCCGTTTGGGCAGGCCGGTCGGGTCCTGGCCGGTGGGGCCGTCGGGACCGGTGGTGGCGGTGACCGGGGCGGAACGCGCGGACGTCCCGGCGCTGTTGCCGGCGGCGACGGAGAAGGTGTAGGTGGTCTCGGGGGTCAAGCCCGGGATCTCGGCCGTGCTGCCGGTGACCGTGGCCACCTTGGTGTCGGCGCGGTAGACGTCGTACGCGGTCGCACCGGGCACCGCGGTCCAGCCGAGCGAGACGCCGCGTGCGGTGGTGCCGGTCACGGCCAGTCCGGTGGGTACGGCCGGGATGGTGGTGCTCCCGCCCGGGCCGACCAGCGAGACGTCGTCCGCGAGGTACGCGGGCTGTCCGTACCAGCCGTTGAGGTGGATGGTGACGCTGGTGGTGCGGGCGCCGGTGCGGAACGTGGTGGTGAGTTTTTGCCAGCCTGCGGCGGAGGACGTCCAGGTGGAGACGTCGGTGGTGCCGGTGCCGGTCGCGCCGAGGTGGATGTACGAGCCCTGGACCCACGCGGTCTCGGTGTACTCGGAGTCGGGTTGCACCGCGACGGTCTGGCTGCATCGGGCGTTGTCGCCGCCGACCGGGGTGGCCTTGAGCGCGCCGGTACCGCTGTGCACGGGGCTGGTGACGGGGCTGCCGGTGCCGCCGGAGCAGGTCCAGCCGGACAGGCCGGACTCGAAGCCGCCGTTCACCACGAGTTCGGCGGCGGCGGGCGCGGGCGCGGCGAGCGCGATCAGACCGGCCGAGGCCATCGCGCACGCGGTGAGCAGGGCGGTGACGAAGCGGCGCGGGGTGCGCCTGCCGCGCGGAACGGCCTGCGCCGCGCGGGTGTTCGGGGGACGTTTCGGTGCCATCGTGGGGTGTTCCTCCCGTACCGGCCCGGGCGAGTGCCTGCGGGCATGGGCGTGCCTGGAAGGGAGGGTGGACCCGGGTCGGCACCGCAACGCCTGATGGGACGTCAGGCTGCCTCGGCGCAGGGCGTGCGCAGGCCGTCCGGGCGCACCCGAGGGTGCCGGGGGTGCCTGTGTGCAGGACGAGTTGACCGCCGAGGCGAGCGAACTGTCAATAGGTCTGGACCAATTGCCTCACCCCGAGGAGCGGCACGCGCCGGTGCCGGTCGCCGGGCGGCGTGGTGGGCTTGTGTGTGGATGGGGGCCGATGGAACGCTGCCGGGGTGTGTGGTGTCGGAGCGGTGCCGGTGCCGGCGCCGTCCATGGCGGAAGGACGGGGACGATGGTGGATCTCGTGGCCGTCCTGGCCGATCTCGACGCGGAGGGCACCGCGTTGGACCGGCTCGTCGGCGAGCTGACGTCGGACACGTGGGCCACGCCCACCCCCGCACCCGGTTGGACCATCGCCCACCAGATCGCCCACCTGGCCTGGACCGACGACCAGGTCGTGTCGGCGGCGACCGATCCGGACGGCTTCGCGCTCGCCGTCGCGGACGCCGCGGCCGACCCGGACGGCTTCGTCGACCGCGCGGCGAACCGCGCCGCGGCGGCACCGCCCCAGCGCATCCTGGCCGGCTGGCGAGCCGGTCGCCGCACCGCGTCCGCCGCGCTGGCCGCGCTCCCGACGGGACGGCGGTTGCCCTGGTACGGCCCGCCGATGAGCGCCGCGTCGATGGCCGGCGCCCGGATCATGGAGACTTGGGCGCACGGCCAGGACGTCGCCGACACGCTCGACGTGCGCCGCCCGCCCACCGCCCGACTCCGATACGTCGCCCGCATCGGCGTACGGGCCCGCGACTACGCCTACGCCGTGCACGGTCTGCGGCCACCCGAGCGGGAGTTCCGGGTGGAGCTGACCGGCGGGCCCGAAGTCGGCGGCCCATGGACGTACGGCCCCGAGGACGCGGCCGAGCGGGTGACGGGACCGCTGCTCGACTTCTGTCTCCTGGTCACCCGGCGCCGGCACCCGGACGACCTGGCGGTCCGGGCGCACGGCGCCGAGGCCACTCGCTGGCTGGGCATCACCCAGGCCTACGCCGGACCACCCGGCCCGGGCCGCACCCCCGGCCGGCGCGACTGACCCGACCTGCCGCGCGCCCCACCCGCTCTCCACCCGCCCTGCGTCGATCCGCCCGTCTCCCGCCCGCACGACCCGCATGGCCCGCCCGGCCCGCCGCACACCGGAGCCCGCCGCGCACGAGCCCACCTCGCCCTCGATCCGCCGCACGCCGGACCCGCCTCGCGCCCGGTGCGACACACACCCCATCCGTCTCGCGCCCGACCCACCCACTGCGCACCCGACCCGCACCACGCCCCACCCGCCTCACACGACCGGTCTCGCGTTCGACCCGCCGCACGCCCCACCCGCCTCGACGCGGGGAAGCGGGCGCGGACAACATCCCTCGGCGCGCGCCGAATTCACCTGAAGTAGCCGGTGGATCACGCGTAGTATGTACCGCGTGGTTGGGGAGAGCGGGTCCGAGGTAGTGCGTGTCGTGATCGTCGACGACCATCCGTTGTTTCGGGCGGGTTTGCGGGCCGCCCTGGAGAGTGCCGGCGACATCTCGGTGGTGGCGGAGGTCGAGACGGCCGCCGCAGTGCCCGAGGTGATCGCCGAGCGGCGTCCCGATCTGGTCGTGATGGACCTGTCCCTGCCGGACGGCTCGGGGATCGAGGCCACCCGCCGGATCGCCGCCGACACGCCCCGCGTTCCGGTCCTGGTGCTGACCATGTCCGACGACGACGGCAGCCTGCTCGCGGCTATGCGCGCCGGGGCGGGCGGCTATCTGGTCAAGGGCGCCGGGCGGGACGAGGTCCTGCACGCGGTGCGCACGGTCGCCGCCGGCGGCGCGGTGTTCGGCGCACAGACCGTGCCCCGCCTGACCGCGTTGCTGGCGAGCGGCGCGCCACGCGGTGCGGAACGGGTCTTTCCCGAGTTGACCGATCGCGAGTGCGAGGTGCTCGACCTGCTCGCCCGCGGCCTGGACAACCGGAACATCGCCCGTCGGCTGTTCCTCGCCGAGAAGACGGTGCGCAACCACATCACGCACATCTTCGAGAAGTTGCATGTCGGCACCCGCGCGGAGGCGGTGGCCCACGCCCGCGACTTCGGCCTGGGTGCCGACTGAGCCGGCCGCCGAGCCGGCCGCGCGGCGCGCCCCGAGCGGACCCGCCCCGAGCCCGACTCGGGACACCGTCCGGGTACGCTTCAGGACCTCGATGGGACCGGTGCCTCGTGCCCTCGGGACCGGGCCCCGGCCATTCTTGGATGTCCGAACCGCGCCGGCCCGTCCGCACCGGGATCACACCGGCGTGGTTCGGTCCCCCCGGCTCCACTCGTTCGCGCCGTCGTCCGACGACGTCCCGTGAGGAGGCGCCACATGCCCATCGGCATCCGAGAGCAACGCTCCGGCCTCGACCGGGCCTACGCGGTATGCGGCATCTCGCTGGTCGCCGGACTGATCACGCTGATCCTGCTGATCACCCACCTCGACGATGCCCGGATGCCGCCGCGGCCCGCCCTGATCGGCGTGTCCACGCTCCAGGGCATCGCCTTCGCGCTCTCCGGGCTGTTCGTGATCGCGCGGCGCTCGATGCCCGGCCTGGGTTGGGTGTTGTTGTGGACGGGCCTGGCCTATCCGCTGTCGAGCGCGGTGTTGTTCACCGCCGTGTTCGCGGGGGCCGGCCCCGGCTGGGCCGCCTTCGCGATCTCGCTGTGGCTGGTCACCGACGCGGTGTTCCTGTTCGGGATGTACGCGCTGCCGCTGTGGCTGCCGCGCGGGACGCTGCCCGAATCCTGGTTCGTACGGGCGTACGCGGTGCTCGTGGCGCTGTGGAGTGTCCTGCACGCCTACAACGACTACGCCGAGTCGTCCTGGTACGGCCTGCCCAGCTTCCTGCGCCACGGCGCCTGGGCCGCCGTCCAGCGATGGCTGAACGAGTGGCTGACCCCGCGCCTGGAGCTGATCCCGCCGCTGGTGATCCTGGCCAGTCTGCTCGTGATGACGGTGTGCTGGGTGCGCCTGCCGGGGCCGCAGCCGATGCGAGTCCTACCGCTGTTGCCCTACCTGTTGTGGCTGGCCGTGCTCTTCCTCGGCTACCACCTCGAACTCTCGGATCTGCTCTATGAATTCCTCCTCTACGCGGGCGTGCTGGTGTGGCAGCTCTGCTTCGCGTACGCCTTCGCCCGGGACCGGCAGTGGCACCTCGACCGGTCCACGCGCAAGGTGCTGGCCGCGTTCTCGCTGGCCGCGGTGCTGATGGGCGGCTACTTCGCGGTGGCCGTCGCGCTGTCCGCCGTACTGCCCGGCGCGCGCACCGCCGGCGCGTTGGTGATGGCGGCCGGCGCGCTGGTCATCGGCGCGCTGCTGCGGCCGACCATCGGGTGGGCGATGCGGGTCGTCGACCGCTTCTACTACGGCGAACGGGCCCGGCCCTATCAGGTCGTACGCGACCTGTCCGAACGGCTGAGCCGGGCGGTGGCACCGGGCGCGGCGCCGACCCTGCTGTGCCAGACCGTCGTGTACACCCTGGGCCTGCCCGGCGCCGGCGTGGTGGTGGACACCCGGCACGGCGAACGCGAACTCGCCCGGATCGGCGACCCGGACGCCGACCGGGTCGACTTCCCGCTCACCTACGAGGGCGTGGTCATCGGCCGGCTCTCCGCGCCGCCGCGCGCCGGGCAGGACACGCTCGACCGCCAGGATCTGGAGGTACTGCGCTTCCTCGCCGACCAGGCGGCGCCCGCCATCGCGTCGCTGCGCCTGTACGAGGAGCTCCAGGAGACCCGCGAGCACATCGTGCTCGCCCGTGAGGAGGCCCGCCGCCGGTTGCGCCACGACCTGCACGACGGCCTGGGCCCCGCGCTCTCCGGCACTCGGCTTCAGGTCGACACCGCGCGGGCCTGCGTACCCGTGGGCACCCCGGCCGAGGGGACCCTGGCCATCGCGTCGCGCAGCATCGGCGAGGCGATCACCGAACTGCGTCGGATCACCGACGGCCTCGCGCCCGCCGCACTGGCCCGACTCGGCCTCGCCGACGCGCTCCGGGAGTCCGCGTCCCGGCTCGACGGCGGCGACGGCGCCCACCCGCGGATCAGGGTCACCTTCGACCCGGACCCGCCGCCGCCGCTGCCCGCCGCCCTGGAGGTCGCGGTCTACCGGATCTGCGGCGAGGCGCTGCACAACGTCGTCCGGCACGCGCGGGCCCGAAACGCCACCCTCGGCGTCCGGGTCTCCGACACCCGGGTCACCCTGGAGGTGGTCGACGACGGCGTCGGACACCGGGACCGCGACCGCACCGCGGCCTCCGACGGTGTCGGCCTGGCCTCGATGGCCGAACGCGCCGAGGAACTCGGCGGCAGCTTCACCGCCACCAGCGACGAACACGGCACCACGGTCCGTGCGGTCATCCCCCGGCCCGGGACCGACACCCGGGACCAACCCGGGACCAACCCGGGACCGTGACCACATGCGGGCATGGTCGGGCCGAGCGAGAGTGGAGGAGCGGTGATCGAAAACGGTCACCTTGTCCCCTTCGAAGCACGGAGATCGAAATGTCGACGAACCCACGCCCGAAAGGTGGCAACCCGCCGCCGGGATCGCATGACCCCGATCGGCCGCTCGGCTGCCACCCGCCCAACAATCCGTGCGACAGCGTGGAGCCCGCTCCGCCGAAACCGGACGCCCCGGACGGCGGCCACCCGCCGCATCGGGCCGACGCCCCCGGTCCCGGTCGCCCGGAAGAACCGGACACCCACCACCCGCCGATCGCCTGAAGCGATCCCAACCCCATATCGGCCCGCCGCCCCCACCGTCCCCGACGGCGGGGGCGGCGGCACACCCGGGCGCACTCGGGGCGCGGGCGCGGGCGCGGGGACGCGGGGCGGGCCGGCCGGGTCGCGGATGCGAGCCGGTGCTCGTCTGGTCCCATCACCCCCTCGCAGCCACTTGGAGACGACGCCACCCATCGGACGGCGACCCCGGAACGGCAGCGTGGTCATGCCCCTCGCAACGACGAAACGGACCGACCAGGGCCACCGGCGCAGCACCGCTGCCGATCACGTCCGGTCGCCCACGCGCGGCAAGCCGCGGACGGCAGCCCCCACCGGACGGCAACCCGGGAGGCCGGCGGATGGTCGCGGTTTTCGACGGTGACGGGGCGGGTCGGCCCGGGTCGCGGATGCGCAGCCGGTGCCCATTACGCCCAACCGCCCACTCGTGGCGGTATGGGGACGATGGCAGCCGCCGGGTGGTGTGACCCGAGTGGGGCGGTAGTTGGCCACGCGCCTCGGCGGTGGCGGGCCGGGGCGACCACGGCAGCGGACCCCGCGCCGGTGCCGGTCACATCCGCCCGCCCGCTCGCGGCGATCCGAAGACGGTGGCACCCACCGGACGGCAACCCGGGCACGGCAGCGCAACCGCATCCTTCGGCGGTGGCGATGCGGGGCAACCAGGGCTGCGGAGCCGGCGCCGGTGCAATCACGCCCACCCGCCGTGGCGACCCGTACGCGCAGGACGGTGACCGAGGCGCGGCGCGCGGTCACGCCCTTCGGCGGTCGTGGGCCGGGGCAACCAGGGCTGCGGACGCGGCGCCGATGCAATCACGCCCACCCGCCGTGGCGACCCGTACGCGCAGGACAGTGACCGAGGCACGGCGCGCGGTCACGCCCTTCGGCGGTCGTGGGCCGGGGCAACCAGGGCTGCGGACGCGGCGCCGGTGCGGATGACGTCGGAGAGGGCCTGTAGTTGGACGCGGATCCGGGCGGCGACCAGCGGGTCGGCCGGGCGTACCGAGCCGTCGGCGTCGCGGGTCAGCGCCTCGGGCGCGCCGCCCACCACCACCTCCGGATCGGGGACCACCAGGTTGCCCAGCCCGGTCAGGATCCGCACCGTGTCGGTCAACCCGCGGAACCCGTGCAGCCGACTGGCCGTCACCACCATCACGGCGATGCCCTTCCCGCACAGGGACGCGTCGCCGCGCGGGCGCGAGGCCCAGTCGACCGCATTCTTCAGGACCCCGGGAATCGAGTGGTTGTACTCCGGCGTGGCGATCACCAACCCGTCCGCCCGACTGATCGCGGTGCGCCACCTCCGCACCGCCGGCAGCGCCGGATGCACGTCCAAGTCCTGGTTGTACAACGGCAGTTCGCCCAGCGTCGGATAGACGTCGAAGGACATGCCCGGTGGCGCGAGCGCGGGCAACGCGGCCAGCAGTCGGGTGTTGGCCGATTCCGCGCGCAGCGAACCGGAGATCGCCAACACGCGGGCGGGCGACGGGGGCATCGGAGTGGTCCCGAAAGCGGACATGGCACGCGCCTTTCTTCAGGGTGCGGTACGGCGGTCGAGCAGGGTCGTGTCGTGGCGTCCGGCTCGGAAGTCCGGTTCGTCCAGCACCTCGGCCAGCAGCGGCGCGGTGGTGTGCACACCCGGGCCCTCGACCCGCAGTTCGCGCAGCGCACGCCGCATCCGGGCCAGCGCCTGGTCGCGATCCGGCCCCCACGTGACGATCTTGGCCAGCAGCGAGTCGTACTCCGGCCGAGCCCGGGCTCCGGGAAACGCGTGGGTGTCCACCCGGACGAACGGACCGGCCGGCGCCTCGAACGCGGTGAGCGTGCCCGGGCAGGGCGCGAAATCGCGCGCCGGGTCCTCGGCGTTGATCCGGCACTCCACCGAGACCCCGCGGCGGTGCACCCGATCCTGACCGAAGTCCAGCGGTCGGCCGGCGGCGATCAGCAACTGCTCGCGGACGATGTCGATGCCGGTCACCGTCTCGGTCACCGGATGCTCGACCTGGATCCGCGAGTTCACCTCGATGAACGCCGCGTCCTCGCCACGCACCAGGAACTCGAAGGTGCCCGCTCCCCGATACCCCACCGCCCGGGCCCCGGCGACCGCGTGCGCGGCCAGCCGTTCGGCCAGTTCGGCGGGCAGGCGGGCGGCGGGCGACTCCTCGACGAGCTTTTGGTGTCGGCGCTGTACCGAGCAGTCGCGCTCACCGAGATGCACCACGTTCCCGTGCGCGTCGGCAAGGATCTGGATCTCGATGTGCCGGGCGCCGGCCAGGTACTGCTCCAGGTAGACGCGGTTGTCGCCGAAGGCCGCCTGGGCCGTGGCGCGCGTGGCGCGGAAGGTGGGCAAGAGCGCGCCGGCGTCCGGCACCACCGCCATGCCCCGGCCGCCGCCACCCGCGACCGCCTTGACGATCAGCGGGAACCCGATCGCCCGCGCCACCTCGGCGGCCTCGTCGGCCGTGCCGACCGGCTCGCGCGAGCCGGGCAGCACCGGGAGTCCCGCGTCCGCCATGATTCGCCGGGCCGTCGACTTGTCGCCGAGCCGGGCCATCACCTCCGGGGCCGGACCGACGAAGACGATCCCGTTCTCCGCACAGATGGTGGCGAAGTCGGGGTCCTCGGACAGGAATCCGTAGCCGGGATGAATCGCCTGCGCGCCCGTGTTGCGGGCCGCCTCGATCACCGCCGGCGCGTACAGATAGCTGCGATGCGGGTCGGCGGGGCCGATGTTCACGTGGTGGTCGGCCGCGCGTACGGCGGCCGAGTCACGGTCCGCGCCGGAGTGCACCACCACGGTGGCGATGCCCATGTCCCGGCAGGTTCGCACCACGCGGAGCGCGATCTCACCGCGGTTGGCGATCAGTACGGTGTCGAACACGGCGGGTCACCTCGCAACGTCGGAGTCGGCATCGGGTTCTGGTTCGAGTTCGAGCAGCGGTTGGTCGTACTCGACGCCCTGGCCGTTGTCGACCAGCACCGCGGTGACCCGGCCGTCGCGGTCCGCCTCGATCGGGTTCATCAGCTTCATCGCCTCGATGATGGCCACCTGTTGGCCGGCCCGGACCACGTCGCCGACCTCGACGAACGCCGCCGCCCCGGGCTCCGGCGCGCGGTAGAGGGTGCCCACCAGCGGGGCGCGGACGAGATGGCCCGAGGATTGGCCCGCCGGCGCGGTCTCCGCGGGCCGGTCCGGTTCGGCCGCCCTCGCGGCAACGGCAACGGGCTCGGAATCGGACGCGGCCGGCGACGGCCCGGGCGCGCCCGACGGGTCGGACCACGCGACCTCGATACTCTCCCCTCCGGAACGCACCACGATCCGCGTGGGCGGTCGCGGGGCATCGTTCAGGACGTGGCCCAGCGCGCTGCGCAGCGCGGTCAGGCTTGCCGCGCGGCCTTCGCCGTCGGTGCCGGTCATGCCGATTCCTCCTCGAAGTCGTAGGCGTTGCCGTCGTCCGGGTCGCCGGCGCCGGCCGGCCGCACGGCGGGCAACCCGAAGGCCCGAAACCGCCGCCGGCGCAGCACGACGCGCTCGGCCGGTTCGACCGCCGCGAGTTCGGCCACCGTCTCCAGGACCGCGTCCCGCAGGGCCAGGCTCGCGGCGGCCGGATCGGTATGCGCGCCGCCCTCGGGTTCGGGGACCACCCGGTCCACCACGCCGAGTTCGAGCAGCGAGCGTGCGTCCAGGCCGAGCGCGCGGGCAGCCGCCGGGCTCTGCTCCCGGGTTTTCCACAGAATCGCCGCGCAACCCTCCGGACTGATCACCGAGTACAGCGCGTTCGCGCTGATCAGCACCCGGTCGGCGACACCGAGCGCGAGCGCGCCGCCACTGCCGCCCTCACCGGTGACCACGGCCACCACGGGCACCCGCAGTCCGGCGAGCACGCGCAGGCATGCGGCGATCGCCCCGGCCTGGCCCTGCTGTTCGGCCTCGATCCCCGGGTGGGCACCGGGCGTGTCGATCAGGGTCACCAACGGCACGCCGAGCTTCTCCGCCAGACGCGCGAGCCGGACCACCTTGCGGTAGCCGGCCGGCGAGGCCATCGCGAAGTTGGCCCGGACCAGATCGGCGGTGGTATGGCCCTTCTGGTGCCCGAGCACCAGCATCGCGCGGCCGTCCACCAGGCCCAGGCCGCCGACGATCGCCGGGCAGTCGCCACCCGCCCGGTCGCCGCGCAGCTCGACGAACGCGTCCATCCAATACGCGAGATGGTCACGCGTGGTGGGCCGACCGAGGTCCCGCGCGGCGGCGACCACCTCGTGCGCCGGACGAACGGGCGGCTCGACGGGCGCGGGACCCGACATCGGCGTCGACGGGGCGCCGCGCGCCGGGTCGATCCGACGGCACGCGAGGGTCGCAGAGGGCGACCCGGTCCCGGTCCCGTCGGATCGATCGCACGCATCCGCCCCATCCGCCCCGTTCGGCCCATTCGACCCACCCGACCCATTCGACCCACCCGACCCATCCGACCCACCCGACCCGTCGAAGACCTCGGCCCGATCGGGCACGCCCGACCGTTCCTCCGCCTCGACCCGCTCGGGTGCACCCGCTCCTTCGCGTTCGCCCGCCCCATCGCCCCCGCCGGCCCGCTCCGCCCCGTCCGCCCCCCGTGCCGACGCCAGCAGGACCGCGAGCGTGCGGCGTAGCTCGCCACGCGGGCGGACCGCGTCCACCAGGCCGTGCCGCAGCAGGAACTCCGCCGTCTGGAAACCCTCCGGCAGCCGCTCCCCGATGGTCTCCTCGATCACCCGCGGTCCGGCGAAGCCCATCCGCGCACCCGGTTCGCACACCACCACATCGGCCAGCGTGGCGAACGACGCGGCCACGCCGCCGTAGGTCGGGTCGGCGACGACGGTGACGGTGAGGATGCCGGCCTCGTCCAGTTCGGCCATCGCCGCCGAGGTCTTGGCCATCTGCATCAGGGCCAGCGCGCCCTCCTGCATCCGGGCCCCGCCGGAGGAGGTGACCAGGATCAGCGGTACCCGCCGGGCCAAAGCGGCGTCCGCGGCCGTGGTGACCGCCTCGCCCGCGGCCACGCCCAGGCTGCCGCCCATGAAGGCGAAGTCCATCACGGCCAGCACCACCGGGTGCCCGACCACGGTGCCGAGCGCCACCCGGACCGCGTCGTCGTGTCCGGTCGCCACCCGGGCGGCGGCCAGGCGGTCCGGGTACGGCTTGAGATCCTCGAAGCGCAGGGGGTCGTGCACGGTCTCGGTCGGGGTCAGCGGCCGGGCACTGCCCGGGTCGAGCAGCGCGTCGAGCCGCCGGCCCGCGTCGAGCGGGGTGTGCGTGCCGCAGCCGGGACACACCCGGTCGGCGCGCTCGAAACGTTTGCGGTAGACCAGCGCCCGGCAGCTCGGACAGGCCAGCCAGTCGGCCGGCGCCGGCTGCTCGGCGGCGGGTACGGAAGCGGTGTTCATCGCGGTCTCCCCTGGTCCGGGTGCGGCGCGGCGCTCGATCCGGTACCGGGTCCGGCCCCCGATCCGGCCCTCGAACCGGCACCGGGTCCGGCGCCCGACCCGGGACCGGCGATGCCGCCGGCCCTCGGCGACGCGTGCCGCAGTGGGGTGATCTGTTGGACGTCGTAGTTCTCGCGCAGTCGGGCCACGCGCTCGGAGTCGACCCGCTCCCCCGCGCCGAAGATCTCGATCAGTTCCTCGAAGTAGCGTTCGTGGTCGGGCGCCGGCGTCGACTGGAACAACATCCTGGCCGGCCGTGCGGTCGGGTTGGCGAACGCGTGCGGGCAGCCCGGCGGTACGAACATGCAGCTCCCGGCCCCGGCCCGGACCGGTCCCCGGCCGGTTTCCGAGCGCCAGCCGCGCCAGTCGTCGCGGGTGCGCCGGCGGGGTTCGAAGGCGAGCACGTCGAGTTCGCCGTCGAGGACGTAGAAGAACTCCTCGCCCCGCGCGTGCACGTGCGCGCCGACGTCGAAGCCGGGTGGCACGACCACCTCGAAGGTCGAGGTGTGTCGGGCATGCGCGCCGGTCACCTTGTAGGTGACCTCCTGCGCGGCGGTGACCAGTCGTCGACCCGCTCCGGGCGGCATGATCAGGCCGTCGACCATGACGGCACCTCCTCGTTCGTCGGCCGCCGGACCCCGACGCCGGCCGGTTCGCCGGCGACCCAGGTGCCGAGGGCCATCTCCGCGGTGATCCCGGGGCCGAAACCGGCCACGATGCCGCGTCCGCCGACGGCGGGTCCGCCCGCCGCGTACAACCGGTCCAGGGCGTCGAAGACCACCGCGCTCGCGATGTTCCCGTACTCGGTGAGGGTCGCCCGGCTGTGTCGAAACGCCTCGGGAACCACTCCGAGGAACCTGCTCAGGTCGTCCAGGATCCGCGGCCCGCCGGCGTGTACGACGTAGAAGTCCAGCGCCGAGGCGTCCCATTCGTGTCGGGCGACCAGTTCGTCGATGACCGGCGCGAGCGGCGCCATCGTGGTGGGCACCCGCTTGTCCAGGCGGAAGTGGAATCCGGTGTCCTTGACCGCGTAGGAGATCCAGTCCTGGGTGTGTGGGATGAGGTACGAACCGTTGCGTTCGAGCCGCACGCCGGTACCGCCCGCTCCGCGCACCACGGCCGCGGCGACCGCGTCGCCGAACAGGCCGTCGGAGAGCAGCGACCCGATGTCGGCGTCGTCGGGCTGGTAGCACAGCGAGCAGAACTCGCACGCCACGATCAGCGCGTTGAGCTCGGGATACGCGGTACAGAAGTCGTGCGCCCGATTGATCGCGGCGCCACCGGCCGCGCAGCCGAGCTGGGCGATCGGCAGTTGGCGGGTATCGGAGCGCATGCCCAGTTCGTTGATCAGCCAGGCGGTCATCGACGGCATGCTGAACCCGGTGCACGAGACGTAGATCAGCAGGTCGATGTCGCGTATCTCCACCTCCGCGTTGGCGAGCGCCCGGCGGATCACCGGCGGCACGCGCAGCTTGGCCTGTTCCTGATAGAGCAGGTTGCGGGCCTCGAAGCCGGGGTGTCGCAGGGTCCGCTCGATCGGCTGGACGAGATGTCGTCGGCGGACACCGGTGTTCGCGATCAGCCGCAGCGCGAGCGGCAGCCGGGGGTTGTCCGCGTGCAGTCGCCGGGCGATGTCGAGCGACTCGTCCATGGTGATCACGTTTTCGGGGACGGCCACGGCGGGCCGGCACAGAGTACTCAAGAGCTGTCTTCCTTGCCTGGTCCGGAGCCTTCGCGAGGATCCGGAGCTACGGAGGGGTGATACATCCGGGGGTCTTCGGGAGTCGGCTCCCGAAGACCCCCGGATCGCTGTTCGGCGCTTCCGCGCTTCTGCTCTTCGGCCCTTCGGTCCTTCAGCGCCTCGGCGCCTCGGCGCCTCGGCCGTCCGCCTATCCGGCGGCTTCCATCGACATCGCCCGGGGACCGCACACCCGATGCGGCGCCTCGATCGCACCGTCGGGCAGCAGCGCGCCGGTGTCCTCGAAGATCACCACGCCGTTGCACAGCAGGCTCCAGCCCTGTTCGGGATGGCTCTGTACGACGTGTGCCGCCAGGTGGTCGGAGGCCGATGCGGCGGGACATGGGGGAGAATGCCGGCACATGGTCCTGGTCCTTCCGGGAGTGCCGTGGTCGGCAGCGGGTTCACGAGCTGCCGGGTGGTCCGTCGGCTGGTTGGTCACATGCCAACGGTGCGCCGCCCACCGTCCCGGGCGGATGAGCCCACGGCCCCGATTCGCCGGCCGATGTCCCGAGTCGCCCGGGAGGGCGTCGGCGGCACCCGACGCGGCGCGACGCCCCACGGATCCCGGGCATCGCCGACGGGCCGAAGCAGCTCGGAGGGAGCCGGTACGGACGTTCGATTGCCCGGCGCAGGGTGGCCGGTGTGTGGGACGACGACGAGCCGGTGTGCAAGCGGGACAGGTGGGGGACGGACCGCTACACCTACAACGTCCGCGACCCCATCGGCTTGGCACTGACCGTGCTCACCGTGATCCTCGTCGTGGTCGCGCCGGCCCCGATGAACAAGCGCGCGGGCCCGTTCGCCTCACCGAACCCGCATGAGAGCCGGCCGGACGTCCGGGAGTGGCGCCCGCCGACACCGTGGTCGACGTCGGCTCCGTCCTCGTCGCCGACCGCAGTCCCGACCTCGGCGTCGGCAACCGCTTCGGCGCGCCCCACGAGCCCGTGACCTCCGACGGCGCCCGCCCCGAATCGGCGCGTGGCCATCGAACTCCATTTCGCAGAGCCTTAGTTCCGGTCCAGACCCTCCTGCTCGTCACGCAACCGACGTGCCCTCAGCACCAGTTCCAGTTCGAAGCGGCGATCGGGCTCGTCCATCTCGTCGCCCAGCAGTTCGCGGATCTGCCGCAGCCGATACCGCACGGTCTGCGCGTGCACCCCGATCCGGGCCGCGATCTCCGGTGCGCCGCCGCGCGTCTCCAGCCACGCGAGCAGCGTCTCGGCCAGTCGCCGGGCGTGCGTAGGCGAGCAGTTGTCCAGCGGTGCCAGGCAGCGCCGGGCCAGATCCTCGATCAGCTCCTCCGGCGGCAGCAGCACCAATGCCTCGGTGTGCTCGGTACAGCGGATCACCCGCCCGTCCGGCAGGTGCCCGCGCTCCATCAGGCGCAGTGCGGTGCAGGCCCAGTGCAGCGACTTGGCGGCGTCGGCGAGCGGGACGGACGGGCCGATCGCGCCGGTCCAGCCGGTCATCGCCCGGCGCAGCAGTTCGGGCCGGCCGGCCGCGTCCGGGTCGGGCACGATCATCCGTGGTCGTTCGCACTCCATGTCCAGGAGTACGTCCCGGCCCACCGCCGGGGCAACCGCGTCCGGTGCGGGACGCAACAGCACTCCCACGGCCACCTGTTCGGGTAGTGGCCAGCCGATCCGGGCGGCGTGCTCGGCCAGTGCGCTCGCGGGTTCGGTGCCGTATTCGGTGAGCATCATCTTGATCAATCGCTTCTGCGCCCACAGGCGTTCGCCGACCTGCCGGGCGGCGGCCTCGGCGTAGCCGTGCACGGACTGGGCGACCAGGCCGTCCAGGTATTCGAATCCGGCCTCGGCGAGTTCGTACATCGCGGGCGGCGGGATCTCCACCTGCTGGCCGATCTCGGCCAGTCGCCGCCACGCGAGTCGTACGCCGAGCCGGTAGACGGCCTGGAGCGAATCCAGGCTTCGGCCCTGGAGCACCTCGACGCGGCCGAACAGCTCGAACAGCTCCAGGCGTTCGTGCTGCCGGTCGTCGGTGTCCAGCAGGTGCTCGACGAAGTCGACCAGGGCGCGCCGGATGGCGACCAGCGCCATCGGCTCGCCGGACTCGTCGGGCACGAGCGGCAGTCCCGGGTACTCGACCCGGATGTCGCGCAGGATGTCCTGCGCCAGGTCGGGGATCTCGGCCATGGCCAGATCGGCGAACCGACACAGTCGCGGCCGAGGCACGTCCCGCCAGGCGGTGCGCACCGTCATGTCGCCTTTCCCTCGCGGCCGGCGCTCGACACCGTCGCCGGGGCCGTGCGCCCGTGACCGGACCCGTTTGCCTGCCGGCGGCGCCGGCATCAGGGCTGCGCGTTCGGCGCCGTCGGGTCGGTGCGGAAGGACACGAGTGGGACGTTGGGTTGGTCGGGCGTGGCGTTCAACGCGGCGACGATGCCGAGCGCGGCGGCCACGGCGAGGGCGGCGGCAACGATCGCGGTCAAGCCGGCGGCGAGCAGTCTGCGCATGCTTCGACGAGCCTCTCGATCGGAGGGCACCCCGCCCGTTCCCATGCACCGGCTCTATATCAGCACAGTGTGCGAGGTGTATTGACACTCCGTCAAGGGTGCGCCTACGGTTCCCGGCCTGAGACAGACGTGCACGTCCCCGAGGCCCTTTGCCGTCAGGAGTGCCGGATGCGCCGCGCCATTTCCTCCCGTTCCTCGATCCTCTCCCTGGCTCTGCTCGGAGCCGGGGTCTTCCTGCTCGTGCTGGCCGCGATGCTGGCCTGGTACGTCGAGCCGCACGCCAAACGCACCCCCGTCGACATCGACGACACCGTCGTGTTCGCCGGTACCGGAAGCTATTTCGACACCGGCTCGCTGCGGCCGGTGCACGGCGAGACGCTCACCGTGACCCGCCGCGTGGTGGGCGATGTCGCGGCTGCCGAGCGCAGCGGTCGGGCGGTGTGGGACGTGTCGACGACGATCGACACTCCGGCCACGCTGGCCGCGCACGACCCGCGTCGGTCCTTCCAGTGGACGCTGGCCCGCTGGGTGACCGACCGGCGTACCAACGCGCCCGTGCACTGCTGCGGGGAGACGCCCGCGATCCAGGGCGAGGCGTTCCTGAAGTTCCCGTTCGACCTGGAGAAGCGCCGATACCGCTGGTGGGACGAGACATTGGGGGCGGCGGTACCGCTGGACTACCGCAGCACGGTGAAGGTCCGCGGGCACCGCGGCTATCGCTTCACCGGCGTCGTCCAGGACACCCGGGTCGGCGGCCGGCAGGTGCCGGGCACCCTGGTCGGCCTGCCCGCGCAGCCGCAGGTGCTCGCCGAGGAGTGGTACGCCAACGCCGGCGTCGACCTGGTCGTCGACCCGCGCACCGGCCGGGTGATCGACGCCAAAATCGCCCCGCGCAAGACCCTGCGCGCACCCGGGGCGAACTCCGCCTCGGTGGTGCTGCTGGACAGCGACAACATCCGGTTCACCGAGGAGACCCGGCGCCGGCAGGTGGACTCGGCCGAGGAGGACGGCGCCAAACTGGAACTGGTCGGCGAGACCGCCCCACTGGCCGCGAGCGCGCTCGGGGCCCTGCTCACGGCGCTGGGAGTGCTGCTCCTGGTCCGCGGAGCCGGCACCCGTCCCCGCCCCGAACCCGACGCCGAGCCGGGGCACGAGCCCGCCCCCGAGCCGGGGCACGAGCCGGGTGCCGATCCACACCGGCGCGCCCGTTTCCGTTGGTTGCCGCACCGCCGTACCGGGCCGATCCGGCGGCGCGACTCGGGCAGACCGGCACCGAACTGACAATTCTCCGGTCGTGCGGAACGTCAAAGTTGTCACCTGGGTGAGTAGCTTCGGCGCACTTGGTGGCGAAAACTACGAACTCACCCCGCACATCCCGCACTTCCCGTGCACCCTTCCGCGTTCGTTCCAGGCCCGCTACGAGTTGGAGCTCACATGCCCCAGCACGTGCCTTCCGCGCTGCGTCCGGTGACCGGCCCGGCACCGTTGCATTCCTCACCGCGCGGTTCCGCGTCCGACCGGACCCCTCACCCTCGCCGCATCGTCTTCCTGGCCCGCCGCGACCTGGCGAACCCGGCCGCGGGCGGCTCCGAACTGCTGGTCGATCGATTGGCGGACGGTCTCACCGCCCGGGGTCACCAGGTGACCCTGGTCTGCGGCGGACCGGCCGCCGACCGCGACTACCGCGTGGTCTCGGCCGGCGGCGACGCCGACCACTACCTGCGCGCGCACCGCGCCCTCGACCGTCGGGTCGGCGGTTGCGACCTGCTGGTCGAGGTCTGCAACGGCATGCCGTACCTGGCTCCGCTGTGGCACCGGGGCCCCACCCTGTGCCTGGTCAACCACGTCCATACCGACCTGTGGGGCATGCGGTTTCCGAGCCCCGCCGCGCGGCTGGGCCGACGGCTGGAGCGTTGGGGGCTGGCCGGCGCGCATCGGGACAATCTGATCGTCGCGGTGTCCGGCTCGACCGCCGCCGCGCTGCGGGCGATCGGCGTGCCGCCGGATCGCATCCGGGTCGTGCACAACGGCGTCGAGGAACCCGCCCCCAGGGTTCCCAAGTCGCCCGAGCCGTTGTTCGTGGCGGTGGGGCGCCTGGTCGAGTACAAGCGCATCGACCTGCTCCTGCGCCTGTGGGATCGGGTCCGGCCGGTCACCGGTGGCCGGCTGGTCATCGTCGGCGACGGGCCGGAAGGCGATCGGCTGCGCGCCTCGGCCGGGCCGGGCGTACATTTCGCCGGCCGGGTGTCCGAGACCGAGAAGCACCGACTGCTGTGCGCGGCCTGGCTGTTGCTGCATCCCTCGCTGGTCGAGGGCTGGGGTCTGGTGGTCACCGAGGCCGCGGCCCGGCACACGCCGGCCATCGGTTTCGACATCCCGGGCCTGCGCGACTCGATCGACGACGGGGTCACCGGCGTGCTGGCCCGCGGCGAGAGCTCGTTCGCCGCCGCGTGGTGCGCGCTGGCGCTCAGCCCCGAGCGCCGCGCGGCGATGAGTGCCGCCGCCGGACTGCGCGCCGCCCGGTTTCGCTGGGCCCGCACGGTCCACCGGTTCCGGGCCGTGGCCGCCGAGGCCGCGCCCGCCCCGGTCCCCGGACGCGGCACTGGGTGGTGACCGCGTGAAGGACCCGTCCCTGCGCCGGTCGATCGCGCTTTTTCGCGCCTTTCGGCAGGAGCCGCAGGACCCGGACCGGTGCTACGGACTGCTCGCCCGCGACGCCGCCGATCAGGTCGAACGGCACATGCGGCTCCGCGGTCGGGTGGTGGTCGACGTGGGCGGCGGCAGCGGGCACTTCACCCGCGAGTTCCGCCGACGCGGCGCCAACGCGTACCTGTTCGAACCCGACCCCGCGGAGCTGGCCGCGCGGGGCACCCCGCCCGTGGGTGCCGTGGTCGCCGACGGGTACCTGCTGCCGCTGGCGGACGGGGTCGCCGACGTGTGCTTCTCGTCCAATGTGCTGGAGCACGTGGCGGATCCGCAGACCTTCCTGAGCGAACTGGTCCGGGTCACCCGCCCGGGCGGGTTGATCTACGTCTCCTTCACCAACTGGTACTCCCCGTGGGGCGGTCACGAGTGGGCGCCCTGGCACTATCTGGGCGCCGAACGCGCCCGTACCCGGTACGCGCGGCGCACCGGGCGGGCCGCCAAGCACACCCTGGGCGAGAACCTGTTCGCCGTGCACATCGGGCCCACCCTGCGCCACGTCCGGGCCCGTCCGGACGTGGTGGTGGCGTCGGCCCGCTCGCGCTACTGGCCGTTTCTGCCCGGCGCGGTCACCCGCGTTCCCGGGTTGCGCGAGGTCATCACCTGGAACCTGCTCCTCATTCTTCGGCGGTGCCCGTGACGGCGCCATCGCCCGACGCGTTCCTCGATCCCGCCGCCGGCGTCCCGGCCCCCGGGCATCGCGCGCGCTCCGCAGGAGGCACTCGTGACTGAGACGACCCTGTCCCTCCCCCCGGCCCGGCCCGGCCGGCCGCCCGCCGAGCCGGCGCCGGCCGAACCACCGGCCGACCGGTCGCGCCGGCGGATCCGGCTGCCGACCTTCTGGGCAGTCGTCTTCGTCGCGTTCCTGGCCGTGTCGCCGGGAAAGATGACCTTCGAGACCAAGCTGGGCGTGGTCACCGATCCGTGGGGTTTCATCGGCGACCTGGGCAACCTGTGGCACGACCGGGCCGGCTTCGGCGGCATCGCCGACCAGTACATCGGCTACGCGTTCCCGATCCTGCCGTTCTACGCTCTCGCCGACCTGATCCACCTGCCGATCTGGCTCGCCGAGCGGTTGTGGCTCTCGCTGATCGTCACGGCCGCGTTCTGGGGCGCGCTGCGGCTGGCCGAGCGGCTGCGCGTGGGCACCGCGCGCAGCCGACTGCTGGGCGCGGTGGCGTACGCGCTGTGGCCGACCTTCACCATCGTGATCGGTTCCACCTCGGCCGCGGTGTTGCCCGGCGCCCTGCTGCCGTGGGTGCTGCTGCCGCTGACCTCGCCGCACCTGAACCCGCGTACGGCCGCGGCCCGTTCGGCACTGCTGATCCCGTTCATGGGCGGGGTCAACGCCGCCTCCACGCTGGCCGCGCTGCTGCCGGTGGGGCTGTATCTGCTCACCCGCCCGGCCGGGCCGCGCAAGTGGGCACTGATCGGCTGGTGGATTCCCGGGGTGCTGCTGGCCACCGCGTGGTGGGTGATCCCGCTGCTGTTGCTCGGCGTGTACGGCGAGAACTTCATGCCGTACATCGAACAGGCCGAGACCACCACGAGCACGATGTCCGCGACCGAACTGCTGCGCGGCGCGGGCGACTGGGTCGCCTATCTCAACTTCGGTGAACCGTGGTTGCCGGCCGGCTGGACCGTGGCCACCGCCGTGGTCACCGTGCTCTGCTCGGCGTTCGCCGCCGCGCTCGGCCTGGCCGGGCTGGCCCGTCGCGACCTTCCCGAGCGCCGCTGGCTGATCCTGACCGTGCTGATCGTGGCGCTGATCGCCCTTGCCGGCTACGGCGGTTCGTTCGGCGCGCCGTTCCACGGCACGGCCCGCGACTGGCTCGACGGGTGGCTGCGTCCGTTCCGCAACATCTACAAGTTCGAACCCGGACTGGCCCTGGCGCTGGTGCTCGGGCTGACCCATCTGGTGGGCACGGTGAGCGCGAACGAACCGGCGCTGCCCCGACCCGCCCGCCGGTTCGCGCCCGCGCTCGCCGCGCTGCTGATCCTGCCCGGCCTGGCCTGGCCGTACCTCAACGGCACGGTGCTGCAATCGGGTGCCTTCACCAAGCTGCCCGACCACTGGCGGCACACCGCCGACTGGCTGGACAAACACTCCCCGGACAGCCGGGCACTGGTGGTCCCCGCGACCGCCCACGGGCTGTACACCTGGGGTTCGCCGATCGACCAGCCACTCGATCCGTTGGCCGATTCGCCGTGGGCGCAGCGGGACTTCGTCCCGTTCGGCACGCCCGGCGCGCGGCGGATGACGGACGCGGTGGAACAGGCCCTGCTCACCGGCGGCCAAGTGCCCGGGCTGGCGGACTTCCTGTCCCGGGCCGGCCTGTACGCGGTGGTGGTCCGCAACGACCTGGACCCGGACCAGATCGGCTACGTGCCGCCGGTCACCGTCAAGCGCACCCTGGAGGCCTCCGGCTACCACCGGGTCACCGGTTTCGGGCCGTTGATCACCGGCGGTCGAATCCCCGAGGGCACGCCGGTCCAGGTGCAGGGGCTGTTCACCCGCCTGCAGGCCGTCGAGATCTACGAGCCCGCCCCGGGCACGCCTCGGCCCGGACGGGTCGGCGGTCGGGCGGTCGCCGACACCGCGCTGCTCAGCGGCGGCCCGGAGGCGCTGCTGCAACTGTCCGCCGATCCCGGTCTACGCGACCGACCCACCGTGCTCACCGGCGATGCCCACCCCGGCATCGACCGGCCCGGCACGCAGTTCGTCGCGGACGGACTGCGCCGCGCGGACACCCGCTTCGGCCTGGTCAACTCCAACACGTCCTACCCGTACACCGCCGGCGAGCGGAACCCGCCGGACAGCACGCAGAACCCCGGATCCGCGCCGAATCAGATCCTGCCCGTCGACGGGGCCGCCCACCAGAGCACCGCCGTGCTGCGCGGGGCCGCGTCGGTGACCGCGTCCAGCAGCGGCAACTGGCTCTTCCATCTGCCGCAGTACGACCCGGTGAACGCCTTCGACGGCGACCCGGCGACCGCGTGGGCCGAGGGCAGCCCCGGCACCCCGGCCGGCCAGTGGCTCGAGGTCGCCTTCACCGCGCCCACCGAGATCCCCGCGTCGCTCTCGCTCACCCCACTGCCCGGCGACGGCATGCGTGCCGCGCCGACCCGGGTGCGGATCGCAACCGATCGCGGCTCCCAGGAGAGCCTGTTGCGCCCCGAGGGCACGCCGCAGCAGGTCAAGGCGCCGCAGGGAGCGGCGAAGTGGCTCAGGGTCACCATCCTGGACGTGCGGACCGCGCGATCCGGACTGTCCGGCGCGGGCTTCACCGAGGTCGCCATCCCCGGTGTACAGGTGTCTCGGCTACTGCGTCTGCCCACCGACGCCGACCGCTCCGACGCGGAGACCGGGGTCTACTCGATGCACCGGGACAACGACCCCGGTGGGCTCTCGCCGGTGGCGGCCGAGGACGGGCTGCACCGCCGCTTCGAGACTCCCAAAGGCGGTGACTTCGCGTTCGACATGCGCGCCGTCGCGGTGCCCGGCCCGGAGTTGGACCGACTGGTGGTGGGCGCCGCGCCGGACCAGGCCAAGCACATCACCGCCACCGCCGAGTCCACCGGCCACACCGGCCGCTCGCTCAGCGCGCGCAATCTCGTGGACGGCGACCTGACCACCGCGTGGATCGCCGGCGACCGACCCGTGGTCCACCTGAACTGGCCCGATCGCACGAGTATCGACGAGATCGTGCTGGGGGCGGCCGGCGGGTTGTCCACCCGGCCGGAGGAGATCCGGATCGACTCGCCCAACGGTTCGGTGACCGTCGCCGTGGACGAGAACGGGCTGGCCCGGTTCGGGCCGATCGACACCGACCGGATCACCGTCACGATCACCCGCGGCGCGCCGCTGACCGTGCACAACCCGCTCGCCGACAAGCGCTTGCAACTGCCGGTGGGGTTGAGCGAGATCCACATCCCGGCGTTGGCCCGGCTGCGCACGCCCCCGCCGGACCCGAGGGTGGCGTTCTCGCTGCCGTGCGGGCAGGGACCGCCGTTGGCGGTGGACGGCGTCATGCACGCCACCAGTGCCTCGGGCACGGTGCGCGACCTGCTCGAACGCCGGTCCGTGGCGGTGCGGTTGTGCGCCGCCGAGTCGCCGGGCGGCGTACTGCCCCTGGGCGCGGGGATGCACACGGTCGAGGCCGGCAACCAGGGGCCGGTGCAGATCACCGACGTGACCGCGATCCGAGGGCAACTGCGGCCCCCGGCACCGCAGTCCGCGCGATCGGCCACCGCCGCGGACTGGAACGGCGACCACCGCTCGGTGCGGATGGGCGCGGGCGAGGCCACCTACCTCCAGATGTACGAGAACCGCAACTCCGGTTGGAAGGCCACGCTGCACGGCAAGGAACTGCGCCCGGTCCGGATCGACGGCTGGCAGCAGGGTTGGCTGGTGCCCGCCGGTGCGGCCGGCACCGTCGAGCTCGAATACGAGCCGGGTGGGATATACCGGGGCGGACTGATCGGCGGCGCGGTGGCCCTGGCCGCGCTGATCGCGCTCGCCTTCGTCCGGCGCCGGAACCGGGACTCGGCCGGGAGCGACGCACCGCCCGCCGCACCGCCGCCGCCCGGCCCGATCCTGGGCGTGCTCGCGCCGACCGTGGTGGTCGCGATCGTGGCGGGGCCGATCGCGCTGGTGGTGCTCGCACTCGCGGTGCTCGCGCACCTGCGGCACCGGCTGCTCACACCGATCGCGCTGGTGGCGATGGCCGGTGCCGGGATCGCGGCGGCGATCGGGGCGGGCGAGCCGATCGCCGGCGGCGAGGGCTCCTTCGGGCCTGCCGCGCAACTGCTCGCGCTGATCGCGCTGTGCGCGGCACTGGTGACGGTGGGCGGGCCCGATCCCGGCGGCCCACGCGTGGCGACTTCCGGTCCCAGGCACGGGCGTTCGCCGTCCGCGCCGCCGCCTGCGTATCCGCCTGCGGGCACATCGTCCGGCCCGCCGCCCGAAGCCGCGGCCCCGCCCGTGTCGATGACCAAACCGGCGCCGACGGACCGGGATCCGGCCACCGAACCCTCGATGGTCAACGACCGGGCCCCGGAGGCCGACACCGCGCCGCTGCCGACGGTGCGGCCGGACGGCGGGAAGCCCGCGCCGACCGATCCGGAACCCCCGTCGGACGGCAGGACGAAGGAGATCGAACACCCATGAGCGCAGTGCGCCCGGCTCGGCGCGAACACCCGGTCGAGCCGGCCCTCGCCCGGATCCCGTTCCCACACGTCGACGAGATGTCCCGACAGGGTCAGCGGCCCGGTGAGCCGATCGCGGTGCACATGGAGATCCGGCTGCCCGGGCAGCCGGATCCGGCCCGGCTGCGCGCCGCGTTCGGCGCCGCACTGCGCCGGCACTCGCGAATCCTGGTCCGCGAGGCGCCCGGTCGGTGGTATCGGCGGCGCTACGAGTGGGAACTCACCGGCGCCCCCGACGTCGAACCGGTCGGCTTCCCGCCGCCCGGTCCGGACGCCTTGGCCCGGGCCCGGGCATTCGCCCTGGCCGAGGCGCCACCGCTGACCCTGTCGCCGCCGGTGCGGCTGGACGTGATCCGCTCGTCGGCGACCTCCGGCGGATGCGTCCTGCTGTGCCGCATCCACCACACCGCCCTCGACGGGCCCTCGTTCCTGCGCGTGCTGGCCACCGCGGCGGAGTTGTACGGCGGGGCCGGCACCGGGCCCACCTCGGACCGGGCCGCACCGGCCGGCACCGAGGACCCGGAACAGGCCATCCTCGACCCGGGCCCCGCCCTGGCCCGTTCGGCCCGGGTCGCGCCGGCCCCCGCGCGCGGGGCCGAGCACCGCGCCGGCAACGGCCTGGTGCTCGGCGAACTGCCGCTCCCCCCGCGCCCACCCGGCGCCGCGTACACCGTCAACGACCAACTCCTGGTGGTCACCTGCCTGATGATCGCCCACTGGAACCGGCTGCACGGCGCGCCGACCCGGCCGATCCGGATCACCATGCCGGTCGACGACCGCCCGCGTGGTGTCGAGATGCCCATCGGCAACGGCACCCGACTGGTCGACGTCGCGTTCGGCGCCCGGGAGTACGGGCAGGAACCGGACCCGGAGGCGATCCTTGCCCTGCTCCGGCGCACGGCCCGCCGGACCAAGGCGCTCAGGGCCGCTCCCCGGCCCCCGCTCGGCCGCGGCGCGGCGCTGCTGACCGCCCCGCTCCTGCCGGTCGACCTGCGGGCCTCGATCACCCGCGGTCTGGGCCGCGCCCTCGGGCCCTGGACCTCGACGACCCTGCTCAGCAACCTCGGCCGGATCCCCTATCCGCTGGACTTCGGCGACGCGGGCCGGGCGAACGCGGTCTGGGTCTCGGCGCCCACCCGGATGCCCCGGGGACTGACGGTGACCACCACCGGCACCCTCGGCCGCCTGCATGTGGGGTTGCGCTGGTCGCGCGCGCTGCTGACGGACGCGGCCGGCCGGGAGCTGTACGGCCTCTTCGAGCACTACCTGTCCGCCGTCTCGGCGGCCGCGCAATCCTCGGCCGTCGTCGCCGACCCGATCGCGCACGAGGGGGGTTCGCGATGAGCGACACCTCCCCCGCCGGTCTGCGCGCGTTCTACGAGAACCCGGCGGTACCGGTCGCCTCCGGCCCCGAGCGCAGTCGGCGCCAGGCCAGGATGCTTGCCCGGGCGTTGGGCCCGGGGCCGGCGGTGGTGGTCGACATCGGGTGCGGCGACGGCTCGGCGGCCTCGTTCGCCGGTCCCATGCCGGCCGGACACACCCTGGTGGGCATCGACTGGTCGCAGGACGCGCTGCGCCGGGCGAGCAAGCACATGCCCCACCTGGTGCGCGGCGAACTCACGGACGGCGGACTGCCGTTGGCCGACGCCGGCGTGGACGCCGCGGTGTTCGCCGAGGTGCTGGAGCACCTGGTGGATCCGGACGCGGCGCTGGACGAACTGCGGCGGGTGCTCAAGCCGCGCGGCCACCTCATGCTCTCCACGCCGAACCTGGCCGCGTGGTACAACCGCGTGCTGCTCCTCGCGGGCGTGCAGCCGATCTTCTCCGAGGTCAGTCTGCGCGGCATCCACGGCCGACCGGGCTCGCAGGTGGTCGGCCACCTGCGGCTGTACACCGCGCGCGCCCTGCGCGAGCTCCTCACCGCGTCCGGCTTCGAGGTGGTGCGCATCGCGGGGGCGCCGTTCCACGGCGTGCCCCGGGTGCTCAGGCCGCTGGATCGGGTCGCGTGCGCGGCCCCCTCGCTCGCCTCGATCCTGCTCGCGCACGCCCGGCGGGCCTAGCCGTGTGGTGGGGAGTGGCCGCGGCGCTGCTGGCCAACGTGCTCTACAGCACCGGATTCGTGCTGGAGAAACGGGCGTTGGGCAACCTTCCGGCATTGACCGCCGGTCGGCCGCTGCGACTGATCCGGTCGCTCCTGGGCAGCCCGGCGTGGCTTGCCGGCTCGCTCGCGCTGGCGGCCGGGTTCGGTGCCCAACTCGCGGTCTACCGCGCGCTGCCCATCGCCGCGGCGCAGGGTCTGTTCGTCGCGGGCCTGGTGCTGCTGCTCCTGCTGTCCTCGGTGATCCTGGGCGAACGGCCCACCGTACGCGAACGGATGGGCGTGCTCGCCGTGCTCGCCGCGCTGGCTATGGTCGTCGCCTCGTTGCGCGACGCGGACCCGGTCGGCGACCACGCCCCGACCGGCCGGCTCCTGGCGGTCTGTCTGCCGGCGCTCGCGGCCGGGCTGTGGCTGTATCTGGCCGCCGGTCGTCGGGCCCGGGACCCGACCCGCCCGCCGGCCACCGGCGTCGAGTACGGCGTCGCGATGGGCCTGCTGTACGGGGTGAGTTCGCTGGCCGTCAAGGGCGTCTCCGGTCGCCTCACCGGGCGCGGCGTCGGCGACACGGTGCTCGCCCTGCTCCGAACGCCCTACCCCTATCTGCTCGTCGGCACCGGCGCGGCCGGACTGGTTTTGTCCCAGGCCGCGTTGCAACGCTGTCGGGCGTCGCTGATCGTGCCGGTGTGCACCACGGTGTCCGCGCTGTTCACCGCCGTGCTCGGCAGCCTCGCCTTCGGCGAGTCGCTGCCGCACGACCGGCTGCGGCTGATCCTGCGCCTGGTCGGTGGCACGCTCGCCGTCGCCGTCCTGATCATCCTGCCCCGGCACGACGAGCCCCCGGCCGCGCCGGCCGAAGTCCCCGCCCTGGTTGAGGAGTCGCCCGATGGAACCTGACGATCCGCTACTGCGAATCCTGGCCTGCCCGCTCGACAAGGGACCCCTGACCCTGCTGCTCTCGGAGGACGCCTTGTACAACCCGCGACTGCGCCGCCGCTACCCGATCGTCGACGGCATCCCCCAGCTTCTCCCCTCCTCCGGCGTCCGCGTCTGCGACGACGAGCACGCCCGGATCAGCCTGCGGATCGACCGATGACGCTCGCCGCCCGGCTCGCGCCCCGGGTGTCGCCGAGGTTGGTCCGCACCGCGGTGGATGTGCTGTACCCGCGCTTCGAACCCGAGTTGCGGCGGATCGCCGACTTCGTGCCGCGCGGCGGCACGGCGGTGGACGTGGGCGGCTGGTACGGGCCGTGGTCGCGGCGCCTGGCGCGGCGCGCGGAGTCGGTGGTGACGGTGGAGCCGGTGCCGCGTCTGGCCAGGCTGTTGGACGCCGGTACGCCCGCCAACGTGCGGGTGGTGGCCGCCGCCGCGGGCGACCGGGGCACCGGCACCGTCGCGCTGTGGCTTCCCCCGGGGGATCAGGGTGATCGCGGCGTCTCGTCGCTGGTCCGCAGGGACATCCACGATCGCGCACTGGACGTTCCGTGCGTGCGGCTGGACGATCTCGGGTTGACCGGGGTCACCTTCGTCAAGATCGACGTGGACGGCAGTGAGCCGGCCGTGTTGCACGGCGCCCTGGAGACCGTGCGGCGCGATCGCCCGGCGCTGTTCATCGAGGTGGAGGCGCGCATCCAGTCGCCGCAGCCGGTGCTCGATCTCCTGGCGGAACTGGACTACCGGGGCTGGGTGTTGCCGGGCACCAGTTGGCTTCCGCTGGCCGACTTCGACCTCGCCGGTCACCAGGCGGAGACCGCGCATGTCGCCGAACGCGGCTTGTTGCGACGCACGTTGGCGCCGTTCAGTCGACGCTATGTCAACTCGGTGCTGTTCCTGCCGGCGGCACGTCGCCCGGGCCCGGCCGGACGCGGGTCGCCCGGCTGAACCCCCGCGCGGCTCCCCAGGCGGGTTCGTCGGTCGGGGGCGGCGGGCATGACGCCCCCGACCGGCGGGCTCACAACAGGCCGCGGTCGTGCGCGTAGATCGCCGCGTGGGTGCGGTCACGCAGGCCCAGGCGGGCCAGGATCCGCGAGATGTGGTTCTTGACCGTGCCTTCGCTGAGGAACAGGCGGGCGGCGATCTCGCGATTGGTCGATCCGGTGGCGATCAGTCGCAGTACCTGTCTTTCCCGCTCGGTCAGCACGTCGGCATCCGGACCCGGCGTCGGCCCCGGTTCGCGATCGCTGTTCGACGCCTGCCCGTCGGGGCGCCCCGGCTCGTCGAGGCGCCCCGGCCCGTCGGCACGCGCCGGGTCCGGGCGGATCGGGCCGGCGGCCAGGCGCCGGATGATCGAGGCGTCCAGTTGGGCGACGCCGGCGCGGGCCAGCCGTACCGCGGCGGCCAGTTGCGCCGAGGGCAGGTTCTTGAGCAGGTAGCCGACCGCGCCCGCGCGCAGCGCGTCGGCCACGTACTCGTCGTCGTCGAACGTGGTCAGCATGACCACCCGGCACAGCGGCGCGCGTTCGCTCAGCAGCGCGACCGCGGTGACGCCGTCCATCACCGGCATCCGGACGTCCATCAGGATCACGTCCGGATGCTCGGCGCACGCGGTGTCCACCGCCTGACGACCGTCCGAGACCGCGCCGATCACCGTGATGCCGGGCTGGATGCCCAGCAGCGAGGCGATACCCTCGCGCACCAGTTCCTGGTCGTCGACCACCAACACCCGGACCGCTTCCTCCTCCTGGCCGCTCATCGCGTCGACGCCCCGGCGCGCACCGGAGCGCGCGGCACGGTCACGGTGACCACCGTGCCCCGCCCGGGTGCGGCGTCGACCTCGACCCGGCCGCCGAGCAGGTCGACCCGTTCGCGCATCGCCCGCAGGCCGAAGCCGTCCCGGGTACCCGGCACCCGGTCGCCAAGGTCGTCGCCGGGCGCGAAGCCGCGTCCGTCGCCGGGCGCGAAGCCGCGTCCGTCGTCGGCCACCACCAGCCGTGCCTCGCGTTCGCCGTACCGGGCGGACACCGCGACGTGTGCGGCGCCGGCGTGCCGATGCGCGTTGGTCAGTCCCTCCTGCGCGGCGCGGTAGAGCGCGGTGAGCGATTCGACGTGGTAGCCGCGCTCCTCGCCGGTCACGTCCAGGGTCACCCTGGCCGGCCCGCCGTCGACGTGCCGGACCAGGTCCGCGAGCGCCGCCGACAGTGAGAACGGCTCGCCCTCGTCCCGCAACGCCCGTACCGACACCCGGACTTCCTCGAGCGCTCGGCCTGCCGACCAGCGCGCGTCGGTGATCGCCCGCTCGGCGACCCTGGCGTCCAGGTCGCGGAACGCCGACGCCTTCTCCAACTGAATTGCGATCGCGGTGAGATGGTGGCCCAGTCCGTCGTGGAACTCGCGGGCCAGCCGATTGCGTTCCTGAGCCACCGACAACCGCTCGACCCGCGCCGCGTAGTCGGCCAACCGCGCGTGCGAATCCCGCAGTTCGCCCAACGTGTCCTCCAGTCGCACCCGACCCGCCTGCTCGCCCACCGCGATCGCGGCCATGGCGACGGCCAGCACCAGGCCCAGGCCGGACATCAGCAGGTCGGTGACGATGTCGGTGCGCAGATACCACTCGGGCACCCGCAGCAGGGTGCCGAGCAGGATCATTCCCACGCACACCGCGCTCAGCGCCACACCGACCCGCCGGCCGAAGGCGGAGTAGGCGGTGATCGGCACCAGGACGAACAGCGCCCGGGAGACCCCGGAGCGGTCGAGGCCGGCCGCCACCGCGAACAACGCGAGTCGGCCGATCAGCAACCACACGGCCGGCTGCGGCGGGGTGCGGACCGGGTGGCGGTGTACCTCCCACCGATCCAGGGCGATCAGGAGCAGCAGACACCCCACGAACCCGGCCGAGCGCAGCGGTCGGATCGGGCCGGCCTCGATCACCGCGCCGTACAGTCCGCCGATCAGCACGACGGCGTACACCGTGGGCGGCACCCAGGGCATGGGCCGGGACAACCCGGTGGGCGGGGCCGGCGGTGACGACGCGGTCATCTGGGTACCCCTGTTCGATCCCGGTGCGGTGCGCCGAACGATACCCGCGGCCGGCTCGCCCGGGACCGGCGCGGCGCGGGTCGTGCCGAACCTTGGCCGAAGGTCATGTGCCGTTCGGCCGGCCCCCGCGTACCCCCTGCCGGGGTTGTGCGCGTCGTGGCCACTCGGCATCTGTGGCCCGGTGCCCGGCCCTTCCTAATCTCGCATTGCCGACTCCGGCTCCCCACCCCCTCCCTCCACGAAGGGCAGTTCCTTGCTGAAGACCACCCGCCCACTCGCCGTCGCCGCCGCGCTGCTGATGGCCGCGACGCTGGGCTCGACGGCGGCGAGCGCGGTGCCCGAGTCCGATTCGATCGCCGCGTCGCCGTGCAGGGTGCGCGTACCCGGCGCGGAGCGTGTGATCGGCGCATGCCTGGCCGATCTGACCACGGCCGGCACCGTCGCCTCCGGACACACCGACCCGAACGACTGGGCCGGCCTGGAGGCGCCCGGCACGGTCAACCCGTCGGGCGTCGAGGGCGTCCAGCTCGACGGCTACTTCCCGGACACCTCCACCACCAACACCAACCACGGTTGGAACCAGGACAGCCAGTTCGTGATCCGGCTGCCGAAGAAGTGGAACGGCGGCCTGGTCGTCGCCGGCCCGCCCGGCCTGCGCGAGCAGTACGCCAACGATCGGCTGATCTCCGACCACGTGCTCGCGCAGGGCTTCGCCTACGCGGCCACCGACAAGGGCAACACCGGCGAGCTGATCTACCGGGACGGCCGACGCCCCGGCGACGCGATCGCGGAGTGGCACCGGCGGGTGGCGCAGTTGACCGTGGCCGCCAAGCGGGTCGCCGCGCGGCACTACGGTCGGCGGCCCGCGACGACCTACATGGCGGGCGCGTCCGCGGGCGGCTATCTGGTGCGCTGGCAGTTGGAGAACAACCCGGGCCTGTTCACCGGCGGCGTCGAATTGCACGGCGTGTTGTTCACGCCCGACTCGCCGAACATCCTGGACACCGCACCGGCCGCGCTGCGCGCCTACCCGAAGTTCCGCGACAACGTGCCGGGCGGCCTGGAGGAGATGCACGCGGCCGGCTACCCGGTCGGCTCCGAGAAGATCTGGGAATTCCACTACCGGAACCTGTGGGACTCGCTCCAGCGCACCATGCGCGAGGAGGTCGATCCCGGCTACGACGGCCCGAAGGAGGCCGGCACGCCGTTCTGCCCGCCGAACACGATCAAGGGGTGCGACACCGACTACGTGTACGCCGATCGCCCCGCCGCCGTGCACGAGGCGATCGAGAAGGTGTCGCTGACCGGACGGATCAAGCGTCCGCTGATCAGTCTCCAGGGCACGCTCGACGCGTTGTTGCCGATCACCAGGAGTGGTGACGTGTACGCGCGGATGGTCGACGACGCCGGGCGCGGCGGGATGCACCGCTACTACCGGGTCACCAACGGCACCCACGCGGACGGCCTGTACCGGGCCATGCCGACGGTGGTGCAGTCGATGTCCCCGTGCTTCGCCACGGCCTTCGACACGCTGGCCGCATGGACCCGGAACGGCACCCCGCCACCGGCGAGCCGCACCGTCCCGGCGGCGCCGGAGCAGGCGGACCGAATCAACGACTGCGGGTTGTGACCCCAGCCGGCACGCCGCCACCCGCGACCCGCCTTCGGCGCGGTCGCGGGTGGCGGTGCCGCGCTCAGTGCGCCGTCGCCACCGGCGCCCCGGGAGCCCGCTTGTCGATCGAGACTCCACCGGCGGCGACCGCCGGCTCCTCGACCGGCGCGGTCGCGGTGATCGCGTCGACCAGGTCACGGGAGGCGAGCGGCTCGACCGGTTCGCCCGCCAGCACCTTGCGCGCCCGGTCCCGGTCCAGCACACCCTCCCACGAGGCCACCACCAGCGAGGCCACGCTGTTCCCGCACACGTTGGTCAGCGCCCGGCACTCGCTCATGAACTTGTCGATGCCGAACACCAGCATGATCCCGGCCACCGGCACGTGTCCCACCGTGGACAACGTCGCGGCCAGCACGATGAAGCCCGATCCGGTCACCCCGGCCGCACCCTTGGAGGTCAGCAACAGCACCGCCACCAGGCTCAGTTGTTGCCCCATGGACAGCGGGGTGTCGGTGGCCTGCGCGACGTAGAGCGCGGCCAGCGTCAGGTAGATGCAGGTCCCGTCGAGGTTGAACGAGTACCCGCTGGGCACGGTCAGACCGGCCACCTGCCGGGGCACGCCCAGGTTCTCCATCTTGGTGATCACCCGGGGCAACACGGTCTCGCTGGAAGAGGTGCCCAGCACGATCAGCAGTTCGTCCTTCATGTACCGCAGCAGGTGCAGGATGTTCAGCCGGATGGCCGCCATCACCAGGCCGAGTACCACCAGGACGAAGAACAGGCTCGTCCCGTAGAAGATCGCCACCAGCTTGCCCAGGCTGGTCAGCGTGTCGAGCCCGTACTTGCCGACGGTGAACGCCATCGCGCCGAACGCGCCGACCGGCGCCGCGTACATCACGATCCGCAGCACCGCGAACAGCACCCGGCCGGTGCGCTCCACGCCGATCGCGATGCCCTGCGCCGGGCGCCCGACCAGCTTGATCGCGATGCCGAACAGGACCGCGAAGAACAACACCTTGAGCACGTCGCCGTCGGCGAAGGCGCCGACCACACTGCTGGGCACCAAGTCGGTGAGGAAGTGCCACCAGGACTGCGCCTCACCCTTGTCGATGTAGCCCTGGGCGGCCTCGGAGACCTTCATCGAGCCGACGTCGGCGTGCACCCCGTCGCCGGGACGCAGCACGTTCATCACCACCAGGCCCAGGATCAGCGCGATGGTGGTCAGCGCCTCGAAGTAGACCAGCGACTTCCAGCCGATCCGGCCCGCGCCGCGCAGGCTGTCCACGCCCGCGATGCCGGTCACCACGGTGACGAAGATGATCGGCGTGATGATCATCTTGATCGCGTTGACGAACGTGTCGCCCAGCGGGCGAAGCTGCTCACCGGTGTGCGGCCAGGCGGCGCCGACCACGACACCGGCGACGATGCCGACCAGGACCCATACGTACAGCAGCGTGTACCAGGGGCGGCGCGCCGGCGCCTCGTCGGGCGGTGGGCCGGACGCGCCGGCGGCCTGGTCGGTGGTGGTGACCTGGGACATGAGGGGCCTCCCGGGGAGGATGTCGGGTCGAGCGGACGGGAACGCTGCGACACCGGGGCCTGGCCCGGTCGGGCGGGCGGCGGAAACATCGGCGAAACAGCGCGTTACGCGACGTAGATTGGCGTGGCACCGGTGTCCGTCGTCGATTACGCGCATTACGCGCACGATTGGATTCCCGCCGAATCGCCGGAAACCGGGTGAAATGCCGCCAGTGGCTCTCTTGCGGCACGGCCCGGGCGTCCGGTGATAATTCGCGCATGGCCAACCAGAGCATCGCTCGGCAGGTGCTGCTGTGGCAGCTCGCCCTCGTCCTGCTGCTCGTCGCGGCCGGCTCCGGTGTCGCGGTGCACGCCGTGCGCCGGTCCGGCGCGGAAACCGCCCGGGAGCGCGCGCTCGACGTGGCGCGCACGCTCGCCCGTGCGCCCGGCCTCGCCGAGGCCGCGACCGCCGGCGACCCGACCGTCCGGCTCCAGCCGATGGCCGAGGAGATCCGCAAGGAGAACGGCGTCGACTTCGTGGTGGTGATGAGCGTCGCCGGCATCCGCTACACCCACCCCGACCCGGCCAGGATCGGGCAGACCTTCCTCGGCCACATCGACGCCGCGGCCCACGGGCGGACCTCGACGGAGACCTACACCGGCTCGCTGGGCCCCTCCGTACGCGCCGTCGTCCCGGTCGCCGGCGCCGACGGTCGCCCCGTCGCGCTCGTCTCGGTCGGCGTCACCAATCGCCGCGTCGACGCGCTGGTCGGCGAGGACGTCCCACTGGTGCTCACGGTCGCCGCCGGCGCGCTGGTCGTGGCCTGCGCGGCGAGCGTGGCGGTGCACCACCGGCTGCGCCGGCAGACCCTGGGCCTGGGACCGGTCGAGCTGCGGCGCGTGTACGAACACCACGACGCGGTTCTGCACGCCGTGCGCGAGGGCCTGATCGTGGTGGACGCCGACGGCCGACTGGTGCTGGCCAACGACGAGGCCGTGCGGCTGCTCGCGCTGCCCACCGCACCCGAGGGGCGGCCCGTGCAGACCCTGGGCCTGGACGACACGCTGGCCGAAACACTCGCCGCCGGCCGCACCGTCACCGACGAGATCCACCTGTGCGGCACCCGCGCGCTCGCCGTCAACATCAGCCCCACCGGCCGGGACGGTCGGATGGTGGCCACCTTCCGCGACCACACCGAACTGCGGGCGCTGGTCGGCGAACTCGACCAGGTCAAGGGCTTCGCCGAGGCACTGCGCGCGTCCGCGCACGAGGCGGGCAACCGGCTGCACACCATCGTTGCGCTGGTCGAACTCGGCCGCGGCGAGGAGGCGATCCGGTTCGCCACCGGCGAACTGGCCGCCGCCCAGGACCTGGCCGACGAACTCACCGCCGCCGTGCACGAACCCGCCCTGGCCGCACTGCTGTTCGGCAAGCACGCGCAGGCCGCCGAACGCGGCGTGCAGTTGACCGTGACCGGCGGTCCGGCCGGCGCGGACGAGGCGGACCCCCTGGACGCGCTCGCCGCCCGATTCGAACCGCGGGACCTGGTCACCGTGTTGGGCAACCTGGTCGACAACGCGATCGACGCCGCGGTGTCCGCGCCGCCGCCGCGCACCGTACAGGTCACCATCGGCACGGATCCGGACGCGGCGGGCGCCCTGCTGTTGCGCGTCGCGGACAGCGGTCCCGGGATCGACGAACCGCTCACCGCGCGCGTGTTCGAGCGTGGTTGGAGCACCAAGGAGGGCTACGGATCCCAGGGCCGCGGCCTGGGCCTGGCCCTGGTCCGTGCCACGGTGGCCCGGCACGACGGCACCGTGGACGTCGACCGCGGCGACACCGGCGGCGCGGTGTTCACCGTCCGGCTGCCCGCACTGCCCGCCCAACGCCCGGGGGAGGAAGCGTGATCCGCACCCTGATCGTCGAGGACGACCCGGTCCTGGCCGAGGCGCACGCGGTCTTCACCGGCCGCGTCCCGGGTTTCACCGTGGTCGGCGTCACCGGCAGCGGCGCCGAGGCACTGCGCCTGCTGTCCACCCGGCCGGTCGACCTGATCCTGCTCGACCTCTACCTCCCGGACCTGCACGGCCTGGACCTGTGCCGGAGCATGCGCGCCCAGGGTCACGACGCCGATGTCATCGCCGTCACCTCGGCCCGGGACCTGCGGCTGGTGCGCTCGGCGGTGTCACTGGGCGTGGTGCAATACCTGCTCAAGCCGTTCTCGTTCGCCGCGTTCCGCGAACGCCTGGACGGCTACGCGGAATACCGCCGCCGGATCGGCGAGCCGAGCGCCGCGCCGACCGCCACCGGACAGCAGGAGGTCGATCAGGCGTTCGCCGCGCTGCGCCGGACCTTCGACGCGCCGCCGCTGCCCAAGGGCCTGGCCGCCGCGACGTTCGAGGCGATCGTCGCGCACCTGGGCACCGGCGCGGTGACCTCTGCCGCCGACATCGCCGACGCCCTCGGCATCTCCCGCCCGACCGCGCGCCGTTATCTGGACCACCTCTCCGCCCGCCGCCTGGTCTCCCGCGAACCGCGCTACGGCGGCGCCGGGCGCCCCGAGTACGTCTACCGCTGGCACACCCCACAACCGACAACCTCCGAACCACCGACACCGGGCTAGACCCGCCGAGAATTCCCCGGCCGACGCGGTCGACGCGGTCGACAGCTGTCGAACGGCGCCGCTCGCGGGTAGTGCGGTCACCCGTCGGTCAGGACTTGGCGGCGTCCGAGAGGCGGACGAACGTGTAGCCCTGCTGCAGGAGTTCGGGTATGGCCAGGCGGATCCCGGCGGCGGTGCCGCCGCGCGGGAGGTTCATGTGGCCGATCACGACCGAGCCCGGGCGTATGCCCCGCATCGCCTTGCGCACCTGTTCCGGGGTGAAGGTGGCGCCGCCGTCCGCGTTGACCTGGAAGCCCGCGAAGCGTTCGCCGACGTCGGTGACGATGCGCGCCGCGACATCGTCGCAGTAGGCCCTCCCGGAGCGGAAGAACCACGTGGGCCGGCCCAGCAGTTCGGTGGGCTTGGTGCGATTGCCGCAGATCTCGTCGTAGACCTCGCCCGCGTCCTTGGTGCCGGGAATCCCGTAGGCGGAGCGCCCGGACACCGACAACGGCAGGTGGCGGGTGCCGTGGTTGGCGATCTCGATGTGCGGATCGGCGGCCAACTGCTCGAGCGTGGAGAGGTTTTCGTCGACCCATCGGGAGTTTACGAACAGGGTCGCCGGTATCGAGCGTTCCCGCAGGAGGTCGACCAGTGCCTTGTCGTACTCGCTGCCCCCCTTTGCCGCCGCACGCGTCGAGGTGAGCGCGGCCACCTTCGCGGTGCCCGGCAACCCGAACAACGCTCCCGGCACCTCCAGGCCCCAACCCGGTGGGCGCCTGCCGGCCGTACCGGGCGATGATCTCCGCCCGGGTGGAACCGACGGGTGGCGGGCCGGCGGTGCGGCTCGGGTCCGGATCCGCGGGCACGGGTCGAGCCGCCGCCGGGACCGGCGGTGCCGTCGTCGTCGGCGACGCGGACTTGCCCGACTCCGAACACCCCCACCAACAACCCGCCCAAGGCAGCCGCCAACACCGCACGTCGGCCCACGTCCATCGTGCCGTCCTCCGCATCCGCACGGCGCCGGCCGTCGTATGAAGAACACCCTGGAAGATCATCGCCCCGGCCCGAACGACCGCGTGGCGGGGCGACGGTGTCCGCGCGGCGGGTTAGGGTCCGGGCATGGCAGCACACATCGATCTGACCCTGGATTGCACGAACGCACCGCTCCTGGCGGCCTTCTGGAAGACCGCTCTGGGCTACATCGACGAACCGCCGCCGGCGCCGTTCGAGACCCGCGAGGAATGGTTCGCGCAGTTCGATCTGCCGGAGGACGAGTCGGTGGACGACGCCGCGTGGTTGTGCGACCCGGACGGTGTGGGACCACGGTTGTCGATCCTCAAAGTCCCCGAACCCAAGACCGCGAAGAACCGCCTGCACCTCGACATCCGGGTACCCGGACACGGTTCCCCGCAGGAGCGCTGGGAACGGATCCGGATCGAGTCCGCGCGGTTGGTGGCGGCGGGCGGCAGCGTCCTGTACGAGGACACCGACCACCACATCGTGATGGCCGATCCCGAGGGCAACGAATTCTGCGTCGCCGCCGGCCCGGCGACAACCTGACCGACACCCCACCCGGCCCCGACGCGGCCCCGCCCCGACACCGACGCGGCGGTCGGGGCCGGAAGCAACCCGTTCGACTGTCACTACCGGTCAGTGGCCGGTTACCGATGGTTGACGAGGCCGGCGCGGCCGGGGTTTCATGCACCGGTGGGAGAACGTGTGCATGCCGACATATGGGGGCTCGCAGAGGCCATGGAGTTCATCGAACGAGGGCCGGAACTGGGCAGGTTACAAACCGCGTTGAAGGAGTGCGCCGCGGCGCAGGGCGGCATCGTCCTGGTCGAGGGAGCGGTCGGATGTGGCAAGAGCGAGACGCTCGCCTGGGCCGCCGAACAGGCCGCGAACGCGGGTGCGACCGTGCTGTCCGCCACCGCGCCGGCAGGCGGCGACGCTCGACCCCTGGCGCTCCTCGGCCAGTTCCGGGACGGTTCGGCCGTACCCCCGCGCCTTGCCCTCGCCCTCGAGCGGCTGGTCGACGACGGGGAAACCCCGCGTGCGGCCCGGCGATTGACCACCGCAGTACACGAGGTCGCGTCGCGCCGACCGGTGCTGGTGTGCGTCGACGACGTGCACCACGCCGATGTCGCCTCCGTGCAATGCCTGTTGCATCTGGCCCGGCACTCCGGCCGGACACGCGTGCTCGTGCTGCTCGCCCGCTCGCTCGACTTCGCCCTGCCGGACCCGCAGTCGGACACCGAGTTCCTGCGGTTGCCCGCCCTGGGCCGAATCCGGCTCGGCCCGTTGAGCCCGACCGGTGTGGCCGGCCTGCTGGCCGAGGGGTTCGATCCCCCGGGCCCGGAAAGGGCCGCGGAGTTCCACGAACTCACCGGCGGCAACCCCCTGTTGCTGCGCGCACTGCTGGCCGAGTCCCGGTCCTCGGGCGGATCCGGGGCAACTCCCGTGCCGGCGCCCGGCGGCCCGTACGGCCGAGCCGTGCTGACCTGCCTGCGTCGCGGCGGCACCGGGATGTGGCGGGTGGCCAAGGCCGCGGCAGTGCTGGACTCCGACGCGTCGGCGGAGGTACTGGGCCGGCTCGCCGGCACCACCCCGGAGGCCACCGCTCAGGCAGTGGGCGCGTTGGCCGGCGCCGGGCTGCTGACCGAGGGCCGCTTACGCCCCGCGGCCGCGAACGCGCTGTCGAACAGCCTGGATCCGGCCGAACACGGCGCGCTGCACCGCCGCGCGGCGAGCGTACTGCGGCACGAGGGCGCGGCGGCGGCCCGGATCGCGACCCATCTGCTCGCCGCCCGTGAGGTGCCCGACGACGACGCGTGGGCGGTGCGCGTGCTGCGCGAGGCCGCCGAGGAGGCCCTGGGCCGGGACCGGGCCCGCCGAGCGGTCGCGTGCCTGGAACTGGCCGCCGAGCAGTGCCGCGACCCCGCCCTGCGCGCAGAGACGCACGTGCGGCTCGCCGAGGTCACCTGGCGACTCAGCCCCGGTGCGGCCGAACAGCGCTGCCTGGGCGAACCGTTGACCGCGCTGGCGGTCGGCGACCTGCCGGTGTCGAGCATGACGCCGCTGGCACACCAGTTGCTCGCACACGGCCGACTCGACGCGGCCCGACAGGTCCTCGACCGGCTCAGGGAACGCACCGACCCCGGCGCGGAATGGGTCGACCACATCGACTCCGATCTGCCGCTGCCATGGGTTTCCCCCGCGCGTCCCGCCGCGCCGCCGCGCGATCACGCCGACCGTCTCGAGGCGGCCGAGCGGCGGTTGCGCGTGTCCGGGTTGACCGACGTCACCCTCTCCTCCCTCGTCGCGGCGCTGCGCCTGTTGATCGAACACGATCGCGCGGGCGTCGCGGAGGCCCACGGCCGGTCCCTGCTGACCGAGTCGCTCCGCCGAAAAGCCCCGGGCTGGCAGGCCGTGTTCGGGTCGGTATGCGCGGAGGCGGCGCTGCGTCAGGGCCGGTTGCCGGATGCCGAGACCTACGCCCTCGATGCGATGGACGCGCTGCCCGAGCGCGCCGGAAGCCTGTTCCTCGGCGGCCCGTTGGCGAGCCTGATCTGCGTGTACACCGCGATGGGCGACTACGAGGCCGCCGCGCGCCACGTGAACCAGCCGGTCGGCAAGGCCCTGTTCGCCGGCTTGCCCGGGCTCGCCTACCTGCGCGCCCGGGGCCGCTTCCTGCTGGCCACCGACCGGGTCCGGGCCGCTCTCGCCGACTTCCTCCAGGTGGCGTGGTTGGCCCACGCCTGGGACGTGGACCAACCGTTCCTGGTGCCCTGGCGCACCGATGCCGCCGAGGCCCTGCTGCGCCTCGACGAGACCGACCGTGCCCGGCAGTTGGTGGCGGAGCAACTACGCCTGTGCGGTCCCGGTGGCGGCCGGGTACGCGGCACCACGCTGCGACTGCGCGCGATGACCGTCGACGTCGCCGAGCGCCCGGCGCTGCTCGCCCAGGCGGTCGAGGCGCTGCGCCGCTCCGAGGACCCGTTGGAACTGGCCCGCACCCTGGAGGCGCTCGCCGAGTCGTACCGGGCACGGGCCGAGCCGGCCCGGGCGGCCACGCTCCAGTCCCGGGTCTGGCACCTGACCCGGGAGTGCGGCGCGCGCCCGCGCTCGCGCAACGTCTCGCACGCCTACGCCGACCTGATCGCCGGCAACGCCGGCGCCGCCGCGGCGGACCTGAGCGAGTCGGAGAAGCGCGTCGCCGCGCTGGCCGCGTCCGGGTACAGCAACCGGGGCATCGCCGAGGAGTTGTTCATCACGGTCAGCACCGTCGAGCAACACCTGACCCGGGTCTATCGCAAACTCGACATCAAGAACCGCCGGCAACTGCCCGGCCTGCTGCGGTCGAACCCGGATCGGTATCGACCCGGGCCGTGCCCGCACATCGCCACCACCACCGACCGAACCGGCTCGGATCTCGCCGGCTCAGACGCGCACCGGTAGCCCCATCGCCCGGGCGAGCAGGCCGCGACGCAGGTCGCCGCCGCCGCCGAGGCTCTCGGTCGGCGCCTCGCGCAGTCCGTGTCCGAACACCCCCTCGGCCGTCGTGCCCGTGCCCAGCGCGGCGGCCGGACCGAGCAGTTCGAGCACCATCGCGCCGAAGTCCGCCGCCAGTTCACCGCCCAGCGCGCCCGCCGTCAGCGCGTGCAGGCGCGCCGCGCCGTCGTCGGCGCCCGGCGTGCACACCGCTGCCGCCGCCAACAGGCGTACCGCCTGGATCCGCACGGCCAGTTCGGTCACCGCCGCCCGGGCCGCGGACCCGCGCGCTCCCGCCGCCGAGGCCGCTCCCGGTCCCGCGCGCAGCAGCGCGAGCAGGTCGACCAGTCCGCGATGCAGCGTGGCCGCGACGTCGCCGGCCACGGCCGAGTCGGCGGCGAAAGTGTCGGTGATCACCTCCCAACCACCGTGCACGGCACCGATCCTGGCGGTGTCCGGGACCCGGACCCGGTCGAGCAGGACGTCGCTGCCCGCCTCCCCCGCCGCGGTCCGATATGCCCGCACCCGTACACCCGGCGCGTCCAGCGGCACCAGGAAGACCGTGACGGCGGCCCGCAACGCCGCGGCGCCCGGTTGCGTACGCGCCGCCAGCCACAGGTACCGGGCCCGATGCGCGTCGGCGGTCCACAGTCGGTCGCCGGTCAGCGTCCAGTCGCCGGCGTCGTCGCGCACCGCGTCGACCCGCACCGCGGCCGGGTCGAACTCCTCGCGCACGGCCCGGTAGGCCGGCGCGATCCGCAGCGCGCCCCGGCGGATCGCGGGCAGCAGCCGCTCGCGCTGTTCCGGCGTACCGTGCCGGGCTATCGGCCCACCGAACAAGGTCGCGGTGGCCAGCGCGTCGACGACCGGCAGGCGATGCCGGCAGACCTCCTGGCGCAGCGCGAACCGCTCGGCGGGGGTGCCGCCGCTGCCGCCGTGCGCCGCGGACCAGCCCAGTGCGAACCAACCGTGTTCGGCCAACTCGGCCACCGCGTCGGGGTCGTCCCCCGGGTCGCCGACGGTCGGTGGGCAGGTCTGCCGACCGACGACCACCTTGCTCAACGCCTTGCGCAGGGCGTCCCCGTCCGGGCCGAGTCGCGGTTCCGGAAGTTCCGCCCCGGTGTGCGGGTCGTCGTCGAGCAGGCGATCGGCGACCTCGCCGCCGGGCGAGCCGAATCCGCCCAGGCAGGCCAGGTCGGCATGTACCCGCCGGAACAGCCACGGTGCCTCGTGTTCGTCGCAACAATCGGCCGAGAGCGGCGGGTGGTGCACGTCCGCGCGCAGGCGCGGGGCGATCCGGCGCACGTGTGCGACGGCCAGTTCGACGGCGATCACCCAGTCGGTGCCGCCCTCGGCGTACCGGCGCACCGCGTCCGCGATCAGCAGGTCGCCCGCGTCGAGTTCGATCCGGCCGTTCACGGCCCGCTCGCGGACCGCGCCGAACGCACCCACCCGCGCGTCGAATCGGGTGCGCGCGCGTGCGTGGGCCAGTGCGGACGTCGCGGCCCGCTCGGCGGCGCCGAACGCGCGTACGGCCAGGCCCAACCGCAGCAGGGCCACGACCCGGTCGGTCCGGTCCGCCGAGATCGCGCTGTACGCGAGCGCCGGACCGAGGCGGGCCCGGGACCACCTGGGCATCGCCAGTCCCTCGACCGGTTCCGCCGCCATGATCCGATACAGCCCCACCGGGCCGCCGCCGAACGGCAGGCGCATGACGTGCGTCGCCGCGTCGCCGGCCTCGATCAGGCAGTCCGCGCCGACCTCGGCCTCGTCCGGGCCGCCGCCCGGAAGCGCGGTCGCCACCCGGATGCCTCCGTCCCCGATGGCGCCGGCCAGGCCGATGTTGGCGGCGAACAGCCGGGTCGCGACGAACGCGTCCAGCACCGGCAATGGGCAAGCGGCCCGGCCCAGTTCGCGTGTCACGGCGACCGCGGCGGCGAGCGCGTCGGTGCCGCCGAGGTCGAACCAGCCGTGCACGGCGCCCACATCCCACAGCCGGTCCAGTTCCCCGGTGGGCGCGGCGCCGGCCCGACCCCAGTGCCGGGCGACCAGGGTCGCCGCGTTCCCGGCGAATTCCGCGACCTCGTCCCCGTACGACACGTCCATGGCGCGCTCCCTTCGGCGGTGTGTCCCGGGCGCGCGTTCGAGCCCGGATCCCCTCCGGCGGCCCACGCGAACGCCTCTGATCCGACCGGGAATCGCCGCGTCGACGCTGGGCACGTCGACGCGGCGGTCAACCGGTTGGCGTGATCAGCCTATGAACACGCAACGTAGTTGGAGAACCCCTGACTGTTACCCCTATCGGGCTGGGGTCGGCGGTCGGCACGCCGAAGACGGCCTGTGCCCGGCGACATTCGTCCGTTGCCGGAATCTTCGCCGCACCCTGATCCGGCCCGGGGCCGTCGCGATCGGGTCAGGTCCCCACCGGACTCGGGCAGACCCGGTTCTCCAGGCGCCGAACCGTCGTGGTCACCGACACCGGCGTCTCGGCTCCTCCCGACATGCCGCGGCTTGCGGCCGCCGCCGCGGTACACACGAGTTGGTCCAGCGCACTGTCGGCGAGCGAGTCGGAACCGGCCAGGTCGATCCGGATCGTGCCGCTCTGCACCGTCACCCGCGCGGGTCCGGCGTTCGCCGGGATGGTCGTTGTCACCCCGTTCCCGACCTCCTGCGCCGTGGGCCCCGCCAGCAGCAGGTCCAGCGCGGCCTGCGGACCGGCACCGGCGAGCGAGGTGCGCAGCGTGGGGCGCAGCCGGTGATCGGCGACCAGGTAGATGTACACACTGCCGGGATGCTCCGCGTCGGCGGGCGCGATCATGCCTGTGGCGGGCTCCCCCGCCTCCACCACGCCGGTGGTGGGAATGCCGCAGCCGACGCCGACCGCGAGGAGCAGCGCCGCGAGCAGTGGGTATCGGGCGGCCATCACGTATCCACTTCGGTTCGGGCCCGGGCGTACCGGGGCAGTTCCACGGTGAACAACGCTCCACCGTCGGGTCGGTTCGCCGCCCGGATCCGTCCGTCGTGCAGTCGCACGTTCTCCAGCGTGATCGCCATGCCCAGGCCGCTGCCGGCCGAGCGCGCGCGGGCCGAGTCGGCCTTGAAGAATCGCTCGAAGACCCGGTCCAGGATGTCGGCGGCGAGACCGGGGCCGCGGTCGGCGACCCGCAGCACGACCCACGGGCCGTCCGCCCGCCGCTCGCTGCTCAGGCTCACCTCGACCGGCGGCGCGCCGTGCCGCAGCGCGTTGCCCACCAGATTGGCCACCACCACGTCGAAGCGCCGGGGGTCGACCTCGGCCCGGATCCCGTCCGGCAGGTCGGTGACCACCGCGTCCGACCACGCCCGCGCGGCCAGGCAGCGGCGTACCGCCTCCGCCACGTCGAGTTCGTCCACGTTCAGCGCGGCGGCGCCGGCGTCGAAGCGGGAGATCTCCATCAGGTCGTCCACCAGCCGGGTGAGCTTGCCGGTCTCGGTGGAGACCAGGCGCAGCGCGGCGGCGGTGTCCGGATCCAGCTTCTCGGCGGCGGCGTCCTCGTCGAGCACGTCGATCACGGCGGCCATCGCGGCCAGCGGAGTGCGCAGTTCGTGCGAGACGTCGGCCGCGAAGCCGCGTGCTCTGGCCTCCATCGTCCGCAGCCGCGCCTCGTGTTCCTCCAGAGCCGCCGCAGTGTGGTTGAAGTCGCTCGCCAGTTCGGCGAGTTCGTCACCGCCCTTGACTTCCAACCGGGTGTCCAGGCGACCCTGCGCCAGGCGCCGGGTGGCCCGCTGGAGGGCGCGGACCGGCCGCAGTACGCCGCCGGCCACGATCAGGGCCGGGACCAGCGCGAGCAGGACCGCGGGGATCGCGCCGTTGCGCGCCGCCCGGACAAGGGCCGCCTCCTCCTGGACCTGGACGACCATCGAGGTGAATACGTAGACCTGCACTCCGGAGGCGACCCGGCCGTCGCGGTTGGCGAAGGTGATCGGTACGCCGACGGCGAGCGCGAGCATGCCGTGGTCGTCCACACGCTGGAACGCGGTCGAGACGTGGTCGGTGACGATCCTGCGCAACTCCCGCGGGATCGCGTCGGGAGTCGTCATGGAGTCGCTGGCCGCCCACAAGTCCCCGAACCTCACCAGGACGGTCCAGTGGTCGGTGTTGCCCCGGGTGTCCACCAGCGCGACGATCCGGTCGATCGCCGCCTGGTCCGGGGGGAAGGGCACGGACGGTGCGACCGCCTCGACCCGGTCGCGCACCGAGCGCACCACCGAGTCCTGGGTGCGTTGCAACATCGCGGTACGGGCTTCCCGATAGGTCAGCGCGGCCGTCGCGAGCGCGGCGAACGCGGCGACGAGCAGGCAGGCCGCGGCCAGTCGTACCCGTAGACCGCGCAGCCAGGCCAGCGGCCCGGTCACAGCGGCCCGAAGCGATAGCCGAACCCGCGTACGGTCTGGATGTAGCGGGCCGGCCGGTCCGGCTCCTCGATCTTGATCCGCAGCCGCTTGACGCACGCGTCGACCAGCCGACTGTCGCCGAGGTAGGGGTGTTCCCACACCGACTCCAACAACTGCCCACGGCTGAAGACCTGGCCGGGGGACGCCGACAGGGCGAGCAGCAGCCGCAGTTCGGAGGGGGCGAGGGCGACCGGCTGCCCGGCCTTGAGCACGGTCAGGGCGGTGCGATCCAGGGTCAGGTCCCCGTAGACCTCGCGCCGCCCGGCCGGGACGGCGGATTCGGTACGGCGCAGGACCGCGCGGATCCGTGCCTCCAGGACCCGGGCCTGGACCGGTTTGACCACGTAGTCGTCGGCGCCGGCCTCCAGGCCGACCACGACGTCCATGTCCTCGTTGCGCGCGGTGAGCATGATCACCGGCAGGGTGCCGGCCCTGCGGATCCGACGGCACACCTCGAAGCCGTCGATACCGGGCAACATCAGGTCGAGCACCACCAGGTCGGGAGCGAATCCGGCGACTCCCGCGAGGCCGTCCTCGCCGGTGTGCCGCACCTCGGTCGTGTGGCCCTGCCGGCGCAGGCCGATGGCCAGGCCCTCGGCCACGGCGGGGTCGTCTTCGATCAGGAGCACACGAACCATTGGTTCAGTATCGATCAGGCCGACCGTGCGAACAGCCGTCGAGGAAGCGATCGGGCCGGTTGTGACAGAACGGTCTTGTTCTCGGCCGACTCCGGTCATCCCCGCTCGCCATGGTCAAAGCCATGACGAACCACTTTTCGCTCCCCGTGCGCCGTCCCCGCTCGGCTAGGCCGATCGTGCTCGCCGTCGTCGCCGCGCTGTTGGCCCTCGTGGCGGGGTGTGCCGGCGAGGCGGGCCGGACCGACCCGGCTCCCGCGGCCACCCTCTCGGGCCGGCTCGACCTCCCGCAGCCGATCAGCCCCGCATGGCCCAAGGACGGCCAGGCGGCCGTGTCGGTCGAGGGCGCCCGGGACCCGATCGTGTCCGGCGCGGCCAAGCCGACGCCGACCGCGAGCCTGGCCAAGGTGATGACCGCGTACGTGTTCCTCAAGGCCAAGCCGCTCGTGCCCGGCGCGGCGGGGCCGACGTTCACCGTCTCGGCGGAGGAGGCCCATCGCTATGCCGAGCGCCTGCGCCGCTTCGAGAGCCTGACCCCGGTGACCCCGGGCGAGGCGTTCACCCAGCGCCGGGCCCTGGAGGCACTGATGACGATATCGGCGAGCAACATCGCGCACGAGATCGCCCGCTGGGTGGACGGGAACGAGGCGGCGTTCGTGGCCCGGATGAACCGCACCGCCCGCGAATTGGGCATGCGCGACACCACCTACACCGATCCCTCCGGATTCGACCGGGCCACCGTGAGCACCGCCGCCGACCAGGTCCGACTGTTCACGGTGGCGATGCGCGACCCGGCCTTCGCCGCGGTCGCCGGCGTCCGCGACTACACCGACTCGGCGCGGATCACCAAGCCCAACAGCAACACCCTGCTCGGCCGCGAGGGCGTGCTGGCGGGCAAGACCGGTTTCACCACCCCCGCCGGCGCCAACCTGGTCTTCGCCGCCGAACGCCACGTCGACGGCAAGCCGCACCTGGTGGTCTGCGCGGTCATGGCCCAGCGCAAGGGCAGCACGGCGGCCGCCGCGATCAACGCGAGCGAGACGCTGATCCGTTCGATCGGGGCACCGTGACGGATGCGGGCGGGGTCGGCGGCGCGGGTGGCACCGGGCTGCCGCCCGCGCGTCCCGGCGTCCCTCGCGTTCCTCGGGTCGCGGGCTCCCGCTCGTCCCGCCCCGCCCGGCCCGACCTCCCGCACGTCCCGCACGTCCCGCACGTCCCGCCTCCCGGAATTCCCGTCTCCCGCTCGGTCCGCCGCGCGACGCCGGGTGGCCGCAGGGGTGGCCGACCGGGTCGCCGGCGGCCGAAATTCGATGGCCCGCCGCGCGGCCCGCTCCTACAGTGACCGAGGATCCGCGCGCAATGCTCGGTCGCAGCGGGACCGGGCCGGTGATCGGGGAGGGGACATGCGTACGCACTATCCCCGCACCCCGCATGTGCCGTGGTCGCCGGGTGCCGGCGCCGACGACGTGCGCGCCGGCGACCTGTCGGGACTGCGCGGCCTGGAGGTCGTGGTCACCGAGAAGCTCGACGGTGAGAACACCACGCTGTATCCGGACGGCCTGCACGCGCGGTCGTTGGACTCCGCGCACCACCCCTCGCGGACCTGGGTCAAGGCGCTCCAGGGCCGGATCGGCGCACGGATCCCGCCCGGGTGGCGGATCTGCGGCGAGAACATGTACGCCCGGCACTCGATCGGCTATGACGCGCTGGCGAGTTGGTTCTACGGTTTCTCGGTGTGGGCCGGTGATCGTTGCCTGGACTGGGACGAGAGTGCGCGTTTCCTGCGTCGACTGGGCGTGCCGACGCCGCCGGTGTTGTGGCGCGGGGTGTTCGACGAGCGGGAGTTGCGCGCGATCCGGCTCGATCCCGCACGCCGGGAGGGCTTCGTGGTCCGGTCGGTCGAGGGCTTCGAGCGCGCGGATTTCGGCCGACGGGTGGCCAAATGGGTGCGGCGCGGACACGTGCAGACCGATACGCACTGGATGCACGCCGAGGTGGTGCCGAACGGTCTCGGGCCGAACGCGGCACTGTGGGCCGTGCGTTCGGGCGCGAAGCCGGACCTGCCGGCCCTGCTCGCGTTGCTGAACCCGACGGATTCACCGGCCGCCGAAGGCGAGACGGTCGCCGGAGCCGACGCGATTTCCCGTGCCGAGACGGTTGCCGTTGTCGAGACGGTCGCGGACGCGTGCGCGCGGCTGGACGTACTGGGTCGCACCGGCGACGCGCGGCTGGCCGGGGTGCTGGCCGCCGCGCTGCATGCCGAACGGCGGGCGACGCTGACGCCCCGACTCGTCCCGGCGCTCGGGTTGCCCACCGCGCGCCGTGTCGCGGACCTGGTCGGGTTGCAGGCACACCTGCGCCGGCCCTTCCCGGATGACGAACGCCCACGCGGCCTGGCCCGGTTGGCGGTCGCCGCGGATGTGGGCGTGCTGCACGCGGTGGCCGCCGCGACGCTGACCGGGCGCACCGGTGCGCAGGCCGACGCGGAGCGCGAACAGGTGGAGTGGTCGGCGCTGTTCGCGGCGGACGCGGGCCTGCTGGAGGAGGCCCCGCTCGCGGCTCTGCGCGCCCGGGCCGCGGACGCGTTCGCGGGCCTGGACTCGGAAGTGGCCGACCGCTGCTGGGCGGAGTTGCGCGCGGGCCACGCCAAGGGGTGGTCGATGCCGCCCGAGGCCACCCGCCGGTGGTGGAGCGGCGACTTTCCCCGGTTGATCCAGACGATCGGCCGCTCGGGCAGCGGCAAGAGCACCTTCGCCCGCGAACTTCCCGGCGTCGACACGCTGATCAGCCTGGACGAACTGCGTGCGGCGCGCGGCTCCCGGACCGACCAGAGCGCCAACGGCGAGGTGCTGGGCCGGGGGTTGGACCGGCTCGACGCGGCGCTGGCCGCCGGCGGGACGGTGGTGTGGGATGCCACCTCGCTCACCGGCAGCCAGCGCATGCCGGTACAGGCCATCGCACACCGCCGCGACGCGCTGATCACGCACGCCGTACTGCTGGTCGGCGAGGACGAGTTGGCCCGGCGCAACGCCACGCGCGAACACGCGGTCCCACCCGCCGTACTCGCCGCGCAGGCACGGCGCTTCGCGCCGCCGTATCCCGGACAGGCGCACCGTACCTGGTACATCGGCGCGGGCGGCGGCCTCGACGACGTCGCCGGCTCGCTGGACGCGGAGGACGCGTGATGCGCACGAGCGAGGAGATCTACCACCGAGTGCGCTGGGATCCCCGGTTCGATCCCGCCCGCTTCGTCCTCGAGGTCAGCCGACGCGGCGCGGACCCCAAGCGCATCCCGTTGCCCGCGTTCGTCCCGGGTGGCGAGATCCCGTGGCATCGGGTGCTGCGGATCGAGGCGGACGGCGAGGTGGTGTGGGATCGGGCCGCGCGCGTGGACCGGATCGAGCACTGTGTCGCCGGTCGGGCCCGGGATCCGCGCCGACTGCGGGCGCCGTTCTTCACCGCGCGCGAACCGCACACCTTCGACCCGTCGACGGGCCGCTGGCGACCCGCGACCGCAAGCGGCGCGGACCCGATCGGCCTCCCGGACACCGCGCGGATCCGCGTGCTGACCTGGAACACGCTGTGGGATCGCTACGACGCCGATCGTATCGACACCGCACGCCGGCGGCCGATGTTGCTCGCCGCGCTCGCCGCCGCCGACGCCGACGTGATCGCGCTCCAGGAGGTCGAGCCCGAACTGGCCCTGCTGTTGGCGGCCCAACCGTGGGTGCGCGCCGCGTACACGATGGACACCGATCCCGCCGGCCGCGATGTACCGGCCACCGGGCTGTTGTTGCTGAGCCGGCTGCCGGTGCGCGAGGCCGGTCGGCACGCGTTGGGGCCGTACAAGGCGGTGGCCGCGATCACCGTGGCCGGGCCGGCCGAGCCGCTCGTGCTCGCCGTCACGCACCTCACCAGTGACCACACGCAGGACGGCGCCGGGCGCCGCCGGATCGAATTGGCCGCGCTCGCCGCCGGGTTCGCGGGCATCCCGGGCGACCTGGTGGTGGTCGGCGACTTCAACGACGGCACCACGGGGCCGGCCGCCGCGCTGGGGTTGACGGACGTATGGACGGACGTACACGGCGCCGACGACCACACGCCGACGTTCGACCCGGGTGTCAACCCGCTCGCGGCGATCGGCTCGCTCACCGGCCGCGCCGCCCGGCTGGACCGGATCCTGTCGCGCACCGGCTCCTGGCGGGCGGGTACGGCGGTACTGCGCGGGGACACGCCCGGGCCCGACGGCCTGTACGCGTCCGACCACTTCGGGGTGCAGGCGGATCTGCTCCCCGCCGCGAATCCGCCCGCCGGCGATGTCCTGGACGTCGCGCCTAGCGCGCGCACCGCGCTGGCCTGGCTGCCGCCCGGGCGTCTGTGGCCCGCGCTGCAACGGGCCCGCCGCGCGCACGATCCCCAGGTGGACCGCTGGCCGCCGCACGTCAACGTGCTGTTCGGCTTCGTGCCGGAAGCCGACTTCGACCGGGCCGCGCCGCTGCTGGCCGCGGCCGCCGCGCGAGTGACACCGTTCACCGCCGAACTCGACGGCGTACACACCTTCGGCCATCGCGAGGACGCCACCGTCTGGCTCGACCCGGCAGCCGCCGACGAACTCCCGTGGGCCCGGATGCGGGAGGCCTTCGCGGCCCACTTCCCCCGCTGCCTCGGCCGGACGAGCGGCTACACCCCGCACCTGACCCTGGGCCGCGGCACCGATGCACAGCGCGTCGCCGCCGCGTGCGCACGCGAACTGGAGCCGATGACGGCTCGTGTCGGGGAACTGGTCCTGCTCTCCCGCCGAGGCGACGAACCGATGCGCCCGCGAGCCGTCCTCACGCTGGGCACGGGCGAACTGCGCGAGCTGCCCGATCCGGATCCGGTAGCAGGTACCGACGCGACCGGGAGCCGCGAAGGTTCCGTCGCCGGGGGTCGGGCACGCAAACCCTCGGATCGGGTACGGGAGCCGGTCGGCGCCGAACGGGAAGGAACGGCACGGGCACCCCTCGCCACCGACCCGGGCAACGACACCCGGGAGCACCGCGCCGCCGATCCCGAAGGCGATGCCCACCTCCGGCCCCGCTCCGACCGCCCGGGGGACACTCGGGCGCCCCGCGCCGACGACCCGGACGGCGATGCCCGAACCCGGCGGATCGCCAGGCGTGTTTCCGCGGCGTTGGGCGAGGGCGTCGTGTCGGTGGTCGGCTCGCGTCGGATGGGCTGCGCGTCGCCCGACGCCGACCTCGATCTGGTGGCAGCCCTGCCCGGCACCGTCGACCCCGCCGACATCGCGGCGCGGATCGCGGCAGCGCTGCCCGAGGCCGGCGGCATCCGGCCGGTGCTCGGCGCGCGGGTACCGGGCCTTCGGTTGCGCGTCGACGACTCGCCCGTCGATCTGGCCCTGATCGGCACCGGGCGGATCGCCCCCGCCGACGCGGTGGCCCGGCGCGCCGAACTGGGCGAGCCGGCCGCGGTGACCCTGAGCGCGGTCACCGACGCGGACGCGATCCGGGGCACGGTCGGCGCGGACCACGAGCGCTTCGCCGACCTGGCCCGACGGATCAAGGCGTGGGCGCGAGCGCGCGGCCTGGACGCGGCCCCGTTCGGCGGACTCCCGGGCCTGGCTTGGTCGGTACTCGCGGCCCGGACCACGCGCGAGGCCGCGCACGTGGCCGACGAGGACCTGCCGGCGTACTTCTTCGCCGGCTGGGCCGCGTGGGACTGGCGCGTACCGGTGGCCCTGGACGACGACACCGCCCGCGCGGGCACGGTCACCGGCGGGCCGGTGTCGATTCTGACGCCGACCCACCCGGTGCGCTCGTGTACCGAGCAGGTCGGCCCCGGCGGGCGCGATCTGCTGGTCGACGAGCTGTACCGCGCGTGGGAGTTGCTCACGCCGGGCGAGGCTTCCGAACGGGACGATCGCGACCCGTGGGCCGCCCTGATCGAGCCGCCGCCCCTGCACCGCCGGCACGCCGCATGGGCGGTGCTGACCGTACTGCCCGCCTCCGCCGAGGAGTGCGCGGCCACCACCGGACGGTTGCGCGGTCGCATCCGCGGCCTGCTCACCACCTTGCAGGAGGCTGGTGTCCAGGACGCGCACGCGTGGCCCCGCCCGTTCGTGTCCGACTCGCGCACCCGCTACGCGATCGGCCTGGGTGCCGACCCGCCGAGCGCCACCGACCTCGCCGAGCTCACCGAGCGATGGCGCAGGAGCCTGCCCGGCGTCGAAACGACCTGGGCCGACGGCGGCTCCGTACCGACTCTGCGCTGATCACCCGACCGCGCCTTGGACGACCGTGAGTCCAAGGCCACGGCAGAACGCCGCCGATCCCCGGACCGTGCGTCGGACCCCACCCGGCAATGCCCGGCGATCGGTGTACGTCGCCCGGCCACGGGGCGCGCGCCCGCGCCAGGGAACCGGCGCGGCTTGCGCACCGCGCGCACGAGCCTCGCGGATGGGCGCGCGATCAGGCCGGCCTGGTCGCCGATCGAGGCAAAGCGCCGGTCGCCCCCGCCGACGGTGTTGTCAGGACGCGGAACCAGGCGTAGAAGAAGGGGCATGCGGCCCCGCCGGGGTCGGGTGTGACGCGCGAACACGGCCGCGCCGTGCGCCTCGCAGGCGCGGTGGCCACTCTGCACGTTCCCTCGAGGAGAGCCTCGCATGTCGGCAGAACCCCAGCACCGATGTCCCGTACTCGATCCCACCGCCCGCGACGCACACGCCGAGGCCGCCGCGCTACGCGCCCGGGGTCCGGCCGTCCTGGTCGAACTCCCGGGCGGGGTGCGGGCCTGGTCGATCACCCGGCACAAGGTGATCCAGGCGCTGACCACCGACCCCCGGGTCTCCCGCGACTTCCGTCGGCACTGGCCCGGTCTGGCCGAACTGCCCGACGGCTGGCCGATGGCACCGGTCGCGCTCCAACAGGGTTTCGTGAACACGTATGGCGAGGAGCATCGCCGATTGCGCGCACGGGTCGCGCCCTCGTTCGCCCCGCGCCGGGTGGAGCGGCTGCGCCCGCGGATCCAGGCCACGGCGGATCGCCTGGTCGATGTGCTGGCGGCGGTGCCGCCCGGCGAGAGCGTCGACGTACGGCAGATGTTGTCGTTGCCGCTGACGATGACCGTCATCTGCGACCTGCTCGGCGTGCCCGAGGCACTGCGGCCGGGGTTGGGCCGGGCCATCGACGCGGTAATGGACACCACGATCGACGCCGCGGAGGCGATCGCTCGGCGGATCGAAATCCAGTGCCGGCTGGTCGAGTTGCTGGAGCACAAGCGGGCGAACCCGGGCGCCGACCTGACCAGTGACCTGCTCACCGCGGCCGCGAGCGTCGGGACGACGCCCTCGGAACAGGAATTCCTCGACTCGCTCTTCCTGATGCTCGGCGCCGGCTACGAGACCTCGGTGAACCTGATCACCAACGTCCTGGCCGAACTGCTCGCCCACCCGGATCAGTTCGACCGACTCCGCGCGAACGCCATCGACTGGGCGGACGTCATCGAGGAGACGCTGCGGGTCGAAGGCCCGGTCATGCATCTCCCGTTGCGCTACGCGATCGAGGACATCGACCTCGGGGAGGGTGTCGTCATCGGTCGGGGCGATCCGATCATCATCGCCTTCGCCGCCGCCGGCCGCGATCCCGCGCGACACCCGGAGGCCCCCGACGCGTTCGACGCCACCCGCGCCGACAAGAGCCACCTGGCCTTCGGGTACGGCCCGCACTTCTGCCTCGGCGCGCACCTGGCCAGGTTGGAGACCCGGATAGCGGTGACCACCCTGTTCGACCGTTTCCCCGACCTCGCGCTCGCGCACCCCGAACAACCGCCGACGCCCATCCCGTCGTTGATGGTCAACGGCCCGAGCCGGCTGGACATCGTCCCCACACCACCGGCCCACGCCCGACCCGAGACCCCGGCCGGTGCCCGACCCGAAACCCCGGGTCGGCGCCCGCCCGCCGTACCCGCTGTCCCCGGCTTCGGGGAGAGGTGAACCGGCGCGGGTCACCTGTCCATCTCCCGAACGTGTCCTCCCGGGCCTCGCCGCCCTCGCCCTCCGAGGTCGCGTACCGAACCACCGACATCAGCCCGGGGCCACCCCATCGGGGCGACTCGATCCCGCGCGGTTCCTGCGTGCGGTGACCAACGCGAAGGAGAGGAACTCCCCACCGTCCGTGGTGAGCATGTCGATGACGGCCCGGTTCGCGCTTGGTCCGTCCGGCTGATGCTCGGCCCCTGCCCGAGCCCACAACAGCCAGTCCCGCCAGGCGTCCTGCTGCAACCGCGCGGACGTGACCTCGACCAGTTCGGTGATCTCCCAGTGGAAGCGCCACCACTGCGCCGTGTGCCAGGCGATCGCTTCCCAGCCGACCACCTGCTTGATGTGCGGCGGGATCGCCCCGATCTCCCGGACTTCCCGGGTCATCGCGGGAGTCGCCATGCCCAGTTGTCCGCCCGGACGGAGAAACCCGACCAGATAGGGCAGATAGTTGTCCGCCGTGCCGAAATACTCGAACGCGTCGACGCTCACGACGGCGTCGAAGCTCTCCTGCTCGAACGGCAAGGCGTGCGCCTCGGCGCGAACGGCCTCCACCCGGTCGCCGACACCCGCGTCCGCGAAAACGGCCGCCGCGTCCTCGGGGGCGATCCACAAGTCGGCAGCGACGACTTGCACGCCGTACTCGCGAGCCAGGAACACCGACGTGGCACCCTTGCCGGAGCCGAGGTCGAGAACCCGCATCCCGGGGCGCAGGTCGAGGTCCCGGGCGAGGTCCTCCAGCAGCCACAACGGGTTCGGCCCCATGTCGAGGTCGAGCAGCCAGGCGGGGTCATAGCGGGAGGAGCGCGGATAGCGGTCCGGACGCACAAGATCATTCAGGGCACTCACGAGCACGAACCCAACCCGATCATCCGCCCGAGCGCAACCCGAATTCGCCGCCTCGCCCGGCTGTCACCGGAGTCACCGGAGCCGCCGTCGTTCGGTGATCGACCGCGATCAGCGGATCACCGGTGAGCGGGTGGTCGAGGATCACCGCACGGATGCCGAACACCTCGGCGAGCAGTTCCGGAGTGAGCACCTCGCGCGGCGACCCGGACGCGCGCAACCGGCCCCGGTGCAGTACGTGCAGCCGATCGCACACCGAGGCCGCCGCGTTGAGGTCGTGCAGCGCGATCAGCGTCGTACGATCCTGGGCGCGCAACAGCGCCAGGAGTTCGACCTGATGCCGCACATCGAGGTGATTGGTCGGCTCGTCCAGCACCAGCACGTCCGGTTCCTGAGCCAACGCCCTGGCCAGCAGGACGCGTTGGCGTTCACCGCCGGACAGGGTCGAAAAGCGCCGGCCCTGATGTGCCTCGACTCCGGCCTGGACCAGCGCGATCAGCACCGCCGCCCGATCCGCGGCGCTGTCCCCGGCGAACGCCTTCTGGTAGGGGGTCCGCCCCATCGCGACCACCTCGCGCACGGTGAAATCGAAGTCGTTCTCCCGCTCCTGCGGCAGCGCCGCGACATGTCGGGCCGCCGCCGCCGGGGTCATCGCACGCAGGTCCCGATCGCCGAGCAGGACCCGGCCGGCCTGCGGCTTCAGGTGTCGGTAGATCGTGCGCAGCAGGGTGGACTTGCCGCTGCCGTTGGGGCCGACCAGGCCGGTGATCTCACCACCCGCCGCGATCAGCCCGACCCCGGTCAGGATGTCCCGGCCGGAGAGGGCGACGCGCAGATCGTGCACGGTGATTCGCGTCCGCTCGGCGCCCACGCCGCGCACCTCCTCGCCCGGCCCGCCATCCGCGCGATCGCCCACGCCGCCGCCCGTCATCGTGTCTCCAGCCGTCGATCGAGCAGGAGCAGCAGGACCGGGGCGCCGAGAACAGCGGTGACCACGCCGATCGGCAACTCCTGCGTACTCACCGCCGTCCGGGCCACGGTGTCCACCGCGACCAACAGCACCGCGCCGAACAACGCCGACACCGGCAGCAGTCGGCGGTGGTCACCGCCGATCAGCAGCCGGCAGACATGCGGAACCATCAGTCCGACGAAGCCGATCGCCCCCGACACGGCGACCAGGACACCGGTCAACACGCTGGTCACCGCGAACAGTTCGCGCCGCAGTCGGGCCACGTCCACGCCCAGCCCGGCGGCCGTCTCGTCGCCCATCAGCAACGCGTTGAGCGCCCGGGCCCGGGCCTGCAACCCGATCAGCCCCGCGGCCACGGCCGCGGCAGGCAGGGCCAGTTGCTCCCATTGCGCGCCGCTGAGGCTGCCCATCAGCCAGAACAGCACGCCGCGCGTCTGCTGTTCGTCACCCGCCTGAAGTACCAGGAAGCTGGTGAATCCGGACAGGAACTGGCCCACCCCGATCCCGGCCAGGACCAGGCGCAGCGGGGAGAACCCGCCACCTCGTCGGGCCAGGGCCCACACCAGGGCGAACGCCGCCAACGCACCGGCGAACGCCGAGGCGGAAAGGCCGAGTCCGAGCAGGCCACCGGTGCTCGCGCCGAGCACGATCACCGCGATGGCGCCGAGCGAGGCGCCGGAGGAGATGCCGAGCAGGTACGGGTCGGCGAGCGGATTGCGCACCAGCGCCTGTACGGCGGTGCCCACCAGGCCCAGCCCGGCGCCGACCACCGCCGCCAACAGGGCACGCGGCAGCCGGAGTTGCCAGACGATCAGGTCGCGCGTACCGGCCTCGGGCGGCTCGCCGGTCAGCCGGCGCCCGACCACCGACCACACCTCACCGATCGGGATGTCCACCGAACCCAACGACACCGCCGAGGTCAACGCGACGACCAGGAGCACGGCCAGGACGGCGACCACCCACGCGGTGCGCGCCGGGCGGGCCCGCTCCTCGTCGGCCGGCGGCGGCGCCGCCCGGTCCCGACGGCGGGTCGTGCGCTCGGATACCGACAACACCGGGCCTACCCCGCGGCCGGTGCGGGCCGGACCAGGTCCGGGTGGATCGTGCTCGCGATCCGCCGCACCGTCTCGGCGTTGCGGACCCCGGCGATCGTGGTGCTCTCCGAGCCGATCCGGACGAACCTGCCGTCCCGGACCGCGTTCAGGCCCTTGGTCGCGTCGAAAGTGCGCAGGAATCGCTCGGCGTCGTCGAACGCCTTGGCGTTGGCCTCGGCGCTGCCCTTGTTCCGGACGCCGAGCTGGATCCAGTCCGGGTTCTTGGCGACCACGTCCTCCCACGCGACGGGCTTGAAGTCGCCGGCGCAATCGGCGAACACGTTGCGCGCCCCGGCCTGGGTGATCACCGCGTTGGCGACCTGCTTGCCGCATACGGCGATCGGCTGCTTGGTACCGGCGTCGAAGTCGAAGAAGAAGTAGCTCGGCCGCCGATCCTGCGGCAGGCCGGCGAGTGCGGTGCGCACCGTGCCCACGGTCTGTTCCATGCCCGCGACGAGTTCGTCGGCCCGGGCGGACGTCCCGGTCACCGCCCCGAGTTCCTTGATGTCCGCCTCGACCGCGCTCAGGTCCTGCTGCGGGCCGGGACGCTTGGTCGCGCACGCGGTGGACTTGAGATAGATGTGCTTGATGCCGGCGGCGGCGAACTCCTTGGCCGAGGGCCCCGACCCCATCGCTCCCATGCCGCCCATGTCGGCGAAGGTGTCGATGTACAGGTCGGCGCCCGAGCCGAGCAGTTGCTCCTTGGGGATCACCATGTCGCCGAGCACCCGGACCTTGTCGGCCTGCGCCGCGAACTGCGCCGGCATCGTGCCCTTGCCCGGAGGGAAGCCGGTGCCGACCACCCGGTCCCCGGCGCCGAGCCAGAACAACATCTCCAGGCTGGAGGCGTTGCTCGTGACCACCTTCTTCGGCGCCTCGGTGAACGTCGTCTCGGCACCGGCGCAGTCCGTCACCTTCACCGGGAAGCCCGACGCCCCGCCTCCGCCCGCTCCCGTCGCGGACGCGGTCGGGCCCGAAGCGGCGGTGTTCGTGTCCTTCGAGTCACCCCCACACGCCGTCGCGAACAAAACCACCACGGCGGCCATGCCACACACCTTGCTGCCCCGCACAGTTTCGCTCCCCGGAAGTGCCGACGGTCGGCCCGCGAACGCGAACCCGGACACTCAGTCGGCCGAGACCCCGGGTAAGTTCCCACCGAGGTCGGGTTCCCGCCTCTCCCGCGGACCGAGCCCACCGAGCCCACCGGCCCCCACCCGGAACGCCCGTGCCGGACTCCGCGGATGAACACCGGAACGGGTACGGTCCGCATCCGGTGTCCGGGGAGCGTCCGGGGAGGTCAGCCGGCCGCGCGATCGGTCACCGGGCGTCGGCGCAGGGCGGTGCGGGCCAGCGCCGGGTGGGTCCACGCGCCGTCCGGGTGATACGTGTTCGTGCCCGGCGCGACGATCGTGTCGATGCGGTCCAGCGCCGCGTCGTCCAGGGTGAGCGTCGCCCCCTCGACCAACGCGTCGAGCTGCGCCATGGTGCGCGGCCCGATGATGACCGAGGTGACCGCCGGGTGCGCCGTCGGGAAGGCCACCGCGAGTTCGGGCAGCGTGCAGCCGATCTCCTCGGCCAGTTCGACCAGTTGCTCGACGATGTCGAGCTTGGCGGCATTCACCGGCAGGCTCGGGTCGAAGCGTCCGGGGTTGAGGCCGGCCCGACCGGAGGTCAGATCGATCGGGCCGCCCTTGCGGTACTTGCCGGTGAGGAAGCCGGACGCCAGCGGGCCCCAGGTCAGCACGCCCATGCCGAGGCGCTCGCACACCGGCAGCAGCGATGCCTCGATGCCCCGGGCCAGGATCGAGTAGGGCGGCTGTTCGGTCCGGAACCGCTGCAATCCGCGCCGCTCGGCCACGTGGTGGGCCTCGACCACGTCCTCGGCCGGGAAGGTCGAACAGCCGAACGTGCGGATCTTGCCCTGCCGCACCAGGTCGGTCAGGACGGAGAGGGTCTCCTCGATGTCGGTCGAGTCGTCCGGGCGATGGACCTGGTACAGGTCGATCCAATCGGTCCGCAACCGCCGCAGGCTGTCCTCCACCGCCGTGGTGATCCAGCGCCGCGAGTTACCGCCCCGGTTGACCCCCTCCCCCATCGCGAAGTGCACCTTGGTCGCCAGGACCACGTCGTCACGCCGACCGCGCAGCGCCTTGCCGACGATCTCCTCGGATTCACCGGCCGAGTACATGTCGGCCGTGTCGACGAAATTGATCCCGTGATCCAGCGCGGCGTTCACGATCCTGGCGCAGTCGTCGTGGTCGGGATTGCCGACCGCGCCGAACATCATCGTGCCCAGGGCCTGCACGCTCACCTGGATGCCGGTGCGGCCGAGGGTGCGGTAGCGCATGTTCGTGCTCCTCTTGTTTCGGTGTTCCTGCCGGCGCCGATGCTCGAACCGGCGTGTTCCACCGGCCTCGTGGTGCGGGCGTGTGCGTGTGTGCGCTCGAGTCCGGGCATGGCCCTGCGAACGTGTTCGACGATGGTCCGCGGGTTGGCCGGTCGCGTGCGACACGACCCCGGCAGCCCGACGGGAAGTGCTCCCGCCCCCGATCCCGGCGGCGTTCCCGACCGGAAATCTACGAGCTGGACCCGACTCCAGGTCAAGTCCCATCCTTGGACCCGTGACAGACACCCACAAGGACCTGACCATCGGCCAGGTCGCGACCCGTACCGGCCTGAGCATCGACACACTGCGCTTCTACGAACGCGAAGGCATCCTGGCCAACCCGGTCCGTCGCGACCCCGGCGGCCGACGCCTGTACGCCGAGCACGACATCGCCTGGCTCAACATGTGCGTGATCCTGCGCGGCTCCGGCATGCCCATCCCCGCCATCCGCCATTACACCGAACTGGCCCGCACCGGCGATGGCACCGAACGCGAGCGCCTGGCCATCCTGCGCGAACACCAGTCCCGCATCCACGCCCAGATCGCCCAGCTCCACAAGTGCCTCGACCTGATCGGTTACAAAGTGGGCGTCTACGAGGACTACCTCGCCGAGACGGAACCCGAATCCGAACCCCACCGAGGATCCGAACCCGAACCCGATCCCGAACCCGAATCGAACCCGGACCCGGACCCGGATCCGGCACCCGCGCAGCGAGAAATACCGACTCCGTAGCGCGCCGACCCACCCGCTCCCCCGTCGGCCCGCCCCGACCCCGACGACATCCCCACCAGCGACCGAGCGCGGCTGCTATTCTTAGAGTGATCAATCGGTTATCGAATCGGAAGGCAGCCCCGTGCCCCGCACCGTGGACGCCGCACGAACGGCCCGGCGGCGTGAGGCCATCACGCTCGCCGCCGCGCGGCTGTTCGCCGAGCAGGGGTTCGAGCCGACGACCGTCGCCGACATCGCCGGGGCAGCCGGCATCAGCACGGCCGGCGTCTTCTACTACTTCCCGGACAAGCGGGCGGTGTTCCGCGCGATCTTCGAACGCGATCTGCCGCTGTCCCGCGACCTGGTGACCCGTTTCGCCGACGCCGAACACCCCGTCGAGGCGATCGTCGAACTCACCACCGCTCTCGCCGCCGACGCCCGGGACCCGAGCGCGGTCGGGCTGCTCGTGGAACTGCTGCGCCAGGTCGACCGCGATCCCGAACTGGTCGACGTGGTCACCCGCACCGCCCGAATCGTCCGGGACGGTCTGGCCCACCTGATCGAGCGCGGCATCGCCGACGGCACGATCGACGCGACGCTCGACCCGATCGAGGCGGCCGAATGGCTCCAGACCGTCGTGGACGCCGTGTACCTGAACGCCGAACCGTCCCGCGACGCCACGCCCGCGTTGCGCCGCACCGTCGCGCGGTACCTGGCACCCGCCCCGAGCGAGAAACGGGACGAGGCACACGACCGAACGCCGAACGCGAACCCGGACCACAGACCGAAAGCGACACCGGACGAGCCATGGGGGCACGATGGGCAGCGCAGCGACGGATAAGCAGACCGTCACGGTCCGGATGCCACCGGTGTGGCTCTGGGTGATCGGAATCGGCGCCACCCTGCTCGGCCTCGGCACCGGCTTCGCGGTCGGGCCGCTCGTCGACTGGCTGATCGACCGGGTCGGCTCGGCACCCGGCCCGCTTCGACTCGCCGCACGACTGCCCACAGTCTGGGCGGTACCGATCGCGACCGTGCTCGGCGCGATGACCGGCGCGTGGCTGATCACCGAGGCCCTCCGGGAAAGCCCCGTGGTGACCGTGGCCGCCGACCACGTCGCGATCCACCGGGACGGCTCCGGCCTGCACGTACGCCGGGACCGGATCGACGCCGTCTTCACCGACGGCCGAGACCTGGTCGCCCTGGACGGGGCCGAGTCCGAACTCGCCCGGGTCCGTGCGACCGACCTGCCGACGCAACGACTGCGCGAGGCCTTCGCCGGATTCGACTACCCGTGGCGCGGTACGACCGACCCGCGCGAGACGGAATTCGGCGCGTGGGTCGACGGCACCCCCGACCTCGACCCGGCCGCGCACACCCTGCTGCGCACGCGCAAGCGGGCACTGGCCGACAAGCGGACCGGCGCGGCCGAGGAGGCCCTGGACGGGCTGCGCGAACTGGGCGTCACCGTCCGGGACCGCCACGGAGCCCAGCAGTACCGCCGGCAACCACCCGGGCACGGCGACGACACCGACTGACCCGACCCGGGAGCCTGTCCGCGGATCTCGGCGGCTCGACCGAAGGCACGCCCAAAAGGCCCGCCCACAGGTCCTGTCCGCCGGACAGGGCCTAGCTGAGCCGTTCGAGCACCATCGCCATGCCCATGCCGCCGCCGACGCACATGGTCTCCAGGCCCCACTGCTTGTCGTGCCACTGCAGCGAGTTGATCAACGTGCT